>NZ_AGBG01000026.1:0-44509 GCF_000225005.1 Ectothiorhodospira sp. PHS-1
TTTTTCATAACATCGGTATGTCCCAATGAAGCCCGTCATTGCCCTGGTAGGGCGCCCCAATGTGGGAAAATCCACCCTTTTCAATCAGCTCACCCGTTCCCGCGACGCCCTGGTGGCGGACCTGCCCGGACTCACCCGTGACCGTCAGTACGGCACCGGTCGCGTCGGCGGCTACGGCTACATGGTGGTGGATACCGGCGGTCTCAGCGGCGAGAGCGATACCCTGGATACACTGATGGCTCAGCAGACTCGCCAGGCCATCCGTGAAGCGGATCTGGTGATGTTTCTGGTGGATGGCCGCGCCGGCCTGTGCGGTGCGGACGAGACCATTGCCCAGGAGCTGAGAGGCTTCAACAAGCCGATCGTGCTGGTGGTCAACAAGACCGACGGCGTGGACCCGCAGGCGGTCACCGTCGAATTTCACCGCCTGGGTTTGGGCGAACCTCGTTCCATTGCCGCTTCTCATGGTCGTGGTATCCAGGCTCTGATGGCTTCGGTCCGATCCCTGCTGCCCGAAGCCATGGATGACGAGGACGAGGGTGAGCGTTGGCCGGGCATTCGCATTGCCTTTGTCGGGCGTCCCAACGCGGGCAAGTCCACCCTCATCAACCGCATCCTCGGCGAGGAGCGGATGGTGGCCACGGACATCCCCGGCACCACCCGTGACAGCGTTTTCGTGCCCTTTGAACGGGATGGCCAGGTCTATACCCTGATCGATACCGCCGGTGTGCGGCGTCGTTCCAGGGTCAAGGAGACGGTGGAAAAGTTCAGCGTGGTGAAGACCATCCAGGCCATCGACGCCGCCCATGTGGTGATCTTCCTGCTGGATGCCCGGGAGGGCATTGCCGAACAGGATGCCCATCTGCTGGGAATGGTGATGGACGCCGGTCGGGCGCTGGTGGTGGCCATCAACAAGTGGGACGGCCTGACCCCGGATCAGCGGGATCGGGTGAAGACTGACCTGCTGCTCAAGCTGCCCTTCCTGGACTTTGCCGAACGGCGGTTCATTTCCGCCCTTCACGGCACCGGGGTCGGCGACCTGTTCGGCGCCGTGCAGCGGGCCCATGAGTCCGCCTTCCGGGACATGGGTACCAGTGTCCTGACCCGTCTGCTGGAAAGCGCCGTGGTGGCGCATCAGCCGCCCCTGGTGCGGGGACGGCGGATCAAGCTGCGCTATGCCCATCAGGGGGGGCGCAATCCACCGGTGATCGTCATCCACGGCAACCAGACCGACGCGCTGCCGGGGGCCTACAAGCGTTACCTCACCAACCACTTTCGCGAACACCTGCAACTGGTGGGTACTCCCATCCGGCTGGAGTTCAAGAGCGGCGAGAACCCTTACGAGGGCAAGCGCAATACCCTCACACCCCGCCAGATCCACAAGCGCAAGCGCCTGATGCGGCACATCAAGAAGAAGGGACGATGAAGGCCCGGTCGGATCAGACGAGCCGCAGGTAGCCGGCCACGAACAGCACCCCCATGATCCCGGCGGTGATGTACAGGGCGTTGGAGAGTTTCCTGTTGCCGGGGCGGCTGAAGTAGGCCGCCCACAGCATGAGCAGGATCACGACGAACAGAAAGAACAGAAAACGCACGGTGATGGCTCCCGAAAGGTCATCGCTCCATCATCAGGGGGCTGCCGCCAGGTCAAAGGCGTAGGGGAGGGCCTCCACCCGGGTCGGGGTACCTTCCGGCCCCTCCAGGCGGGGTTCCCCGGCTTCCGCGCTGACGACCTGCATCACTGCCAGGGCGGCGGCGCCGCCATCGGGATGGAGCTGGGCATCGACGATGGTGCCGGCGGGCTGATCGGATGGCTGGGCCGGATCGACGAGGATGTCTCCGGGCCGTGGTGGTGTTTCCACCGGCAGGTGGATCAGATACATGCGGCGTTTGAGCTTGCCCAGGTACTGCATCCGGGCCACCACTTCCTGTCCCGGATAACAGCCCTTCTTGAAACTCACGCCGTCCAGCAGATGCAGGTTGGTCATCTGCGGCACGAAGGCCTCGGCCGTGGCCGGATAGAGATTGGGTATCCCCGCCAGGATGTCCATCAAGGCCCATTGCGCCGCGCCCACCGGGGCGCAATGGACATTGAGGGCCTGCCAGAGTCGCTGCATGGATTCCAGGTCGCCGTACAGCTCGAAGCGGGGATGGCGACCGGGGACGCGAATGATCGTGATGCCGTCATGACGGGTACAGGCGTTCGCTTCGGCGGGGATGTCGCCACCCACGGCGTCCCTGAGCAGGGTCTCCGCATGTGGGCCGGACAGCCCCAGGGGGATGAAGGCGCCACCGGCGTCTTCCAGGGTCACCTTGGCCCGCAACACGTACAGGGACAGACGCTTGAGCACCGCTTCCACCTGTTCCCTGGGCAGGCGCAGGTAGAAGGCATCACCGCGGTTGAACAGGCGGAATGTACAGATCATGCGGCCCTTGGCGGTGCACCAGGCACCCGGAAGGCTTCGCCCGGGACCGACCTCGCCCACATCGCAGGTGAACTGCCCCTGCAGGAAGGCGGAGGCCTCCTCGCCGTGGGCACTGATCAATCCCAGGTGTGACAGATCGCAGATCACGTCGCCGGTAACGGCCACGCTGCGTTCACGCTCCGGGTTGCCGTAGTGGGATACCCGGTCGTTGTCCATCTCGGCACCGGCGTCGAGCAGGAAGGCTTTCCACTCGGGTTTCATCAGTTCGCACCTTTGGGGATGTCTCGATATCCGAACGCCATCTTAGACCAAAGTTCGATACAAGGGGAGAAAGGGCAAGGCGCCATAAACGCACATCCCGGCACGAGGCCGAGATGTGCATGCGGGACCTGCCTGTCCCTCGGGGAGAACCCCGGTGCTCATCCTGGGTCTGAAGCGCTTACTTCTTGGCGGCTTCCAGGTCCTTGGCGGCCAGGCGGATGCGATCAGGCTGGCCGGGGGCCTTGACGGAAGTGGCGCCGGGTATGGTCTTGGCGGACTCGGCAGCCTTGGGCTTGATGTCGCGCTTCAGCGCCGTGGCGCCACGGGGATCGGGGCGGCTCTGGGGCTTGGGCTGAGGTGCGGCGGCAGCGGCGGGCTTCTGCGGGGCCGGAGCAGCCTTGGGTGCCGGTGCGGGAGCAGCGGCCTTGGGAGCGGCAGCCGGAGCAGGGGCAGCCTTGGGAGCCGCGGGGGCGGCCTTGGGTGCTTCAGGCTTGGCGGCGGCGGGAGCCTTGGCGGCGGGAGCGGCAGCCTGAGCCGGCTTGGCGGCGGCGGGGATGGCGCGTCTCTGTTCTTCCTTGGACAGTTCCAGCAGCGCGGAGGCGCGGCGGGGCAGGAAGCGGTTGGAGGGGCCGTCACCCAGGCGATCGTAGCTGTCTACCAGGTGATCATAGAGTTCACGGTAGGAGTGGGCCATGCCCGTGAACAGGGTGGCGGTCTTTTCGAAGTGACGGTTGACCTGGGATCGATAGTTGTTGATCTTGCGCTGCTGGTTGTCCAGTTCCTTTTCCAGGTCCCGTACCCGACCGGCGTCCCCCTGCTGCCGACCGAACCAGAAGCCCAGCAAGCCCGCGCCCACAAAACCCAGGACCGTGAGCATGCTGTCCCCAACCATCAAGAACTCCCGCATATTCGCGGCTATTTCTGTCGATGACATACTTATCTCCTGCAAGTTTGCCGCCGTTGGCCCCCGCGACCATACGGGTCTTTGTGGCGGCGGTTAGCCCGCGGTGTCTTTAAGGTGACGACCGCATGTTGATGACTCCGGTGAGTCGAAAATCCCGTTGATGCTATCCAGCCCGAACATTATGCACAATAACAGCAAGGTATGCTGCCATGAATTCGGGATTAAGTCGTTGTTTTCCCACTTTAATGGTTGGTTATGGGTGGTGAGCCTGGAAGGCCTTTCCAGGTCATGTCACATGATGCTGAATGATGGTTTTGAAGGCCTAAGGATGACAGGGATATTTTGCAGGGAGCGTTGACCGTGGTCATGGTGACGAACAGTCGTGGGTATTTTGTGCGCTTGAAGTCCTCCGCGAAGGTCCTGGGAGGGCTGTTTCTGGTTCATATGGCCGCGCTGGCATCCGTCTGGAGCAGCGGCCTGCCGTTCTGGGGGCAGGTATCGGCCACCCT
Source organism: Ectothiorhodospira sp. PHS-1 (assembly GCF_000225005.1). Taxonomy (NCBI): domain Bacteria; kingdom Pseudomonadati; phylum Pseudomonadota; class Gammaproteobacteria; order Chromatiales; family Ectothiorhodospiraceae; genus Ectothiorhodospira; species Ectothiorhodospira sp. PHS-1. Next base: position 4,101 of record NZ_AGBG01000026.1, read on the forward strand.
GGGTGGCCTGTGCAGTCTGGTGCTGATGGTACGCCGGGTGGGTGTGGGGCCATTTCCCGGACAGTGGCGTGCCGTGGGTTGGGATGCCGATGGGACATGCTGGCTGGAGTCATGGGACGGTCGGCGGGTGATGGCGCGGATCCTGCCCGAGTCGGTGGTATTGCCGGGGTTGATCCTGTTGTTGTTGCGGGATGAGACGGGGCGCCGCCTGCAACTGCCGCTGATCCGGGATGCGGTGGTCGGCGGGGATCTGCGGCCGCTGCGACTGCGCTTGCGCCGGGTAGCCGGGGACAGGCAGACTGCGGGGCCGGAGCCGTGATCACGGGCAGGAGCATGACCGTCATGACCGAAACCAGAACCGACCTGGACTCGCTGCTGAGTCCTGATGCCCACCATGTTTATTCCGAGGCGGAACTGGATGCCATCGAGGCCGTGGACCCCGAGTTGGCATTGAGGCTGGATCGCGCCCAGACCCTGGCCGCCCGGATGCGGGAGGACGCACCGGCCCGGGGTGACATCGACGAGGCGGCCGTGCGGGCCGCGGTGGAGGAGGCGCGTCGGGTGCTGATGCAGGATGGCGGCGATATCGAGTATCTGCACCTGGAGGGACGGACGGTGCTCGTCCGTCTCAAGGGGGCCTGCGTGGGGTGTCCCCGCTCGGCGCTGGATCTGCGCAACATCGTCGAGCGCCTGGTCAAGGCCCGTTGCCCCGGGGTGGAGGCGGTGGTCAACCGTTTTTGATGTTGCGCAACAAAGGCGGGCTCAGCGCTCGATGAAGTGACGCCTGACGCGGTCGATCATCGTGGCCAGTTCGGCCTTTTCCACCGGCTCGCCGTAGAGGAGCCAGCGCTGGAGGTCGTCATCTTCCTGCTTGAGGATTTGCTCGAAGGTCTGCAGTTCCGCGGCATCCAGGTGTTCACCCTGGGCGAGCAGGAACCCCTCCAGCATGAGATCCAGCTCCTTGGTGCCGCGTCGGCAGTGCCAGCGTAATCGGGCGATATCGCTCATCATTCAGGACTCATGGGCAGGCAGGAACGAAGTCCGCGGGGCAGGTCCGCCTGCGAACGGCGGCGCGGAAATCCCCGGCCGGATGCCATCGCGGCCGGGGGTATTTCCTGGGACGGGGATATCCGGCGGACTCAGCGCCGGATCACCATCAGCTTCTTGATCTCCGCAATCGCCTTGGCCGGATTCAGGCCCTTGGGGCAGGTGCGGGTACAGTTCATGATGGTGTGGCAGCGGTACAGCTTGAACGGGTCCTCCAGAGCGTCCAGACGCTCACCGGTGGCCTCGTCACGGCTGTCCGCGATCCAGCGGTAGGCCTGCAGCAGGATGGCCGGACCCAGATAGCGGTCGCCGTTCCACCAGTAACTGGGGCAGCTGGTGGAGCAGCAGGCGCAGAGGATGCACTCGTACAGGCCGTCCAGCTTGGCGCGCTCTTCCTTGGACTGCAGCCGCTCGGAATCCGGCGGCGGCGGGGTCTGGGTCTGGATCCAGGGCTTGATGGACGCATACTGGGCATAGAAGTGGGTCATTTCCGGAATCAGGTCCTTGACCACCTTCATGTGCGGCAGCGGGTAGATGTTCACATCTCCCTTGATCTCGTCGATGGCCTTGGTGCACGCCAGGGTATTGGTGCCGTCGATGTTCATGGCGCAGGACCCGCAGATCCCCTCCCGGCAGGAGCGCCGGAAGGAGAGGGTGGAGTCCATCTCGTCCTTGATCTTGATGACGGCGTCCAGCACCATCGGCCCGCAGGTGTCCAGGTCCACCTCGTAGGTGTCGATGCGCGGGTTTTCACCGCTGTCCGGGTCCCAGCGATAGATGTTGAAGCGCTTGACGTTGGTGGCACCCTCGGCCTTGAAGGTCTTGCCCTTCTTGATCCGGGAATTGATTGGCAATACAAACTGGGCCATGGTCTTGCGTTCTCCTGAATCTGCGCTCAGTAGACCCGTGCCTTGGGCGGCACGACTTCCACGTCATCGCTGAGGGTGTACATGTGCACCGGGCGGTAGTCGAGCCTGACCTTGCCCTGTGCGTCGACCCAGGACAGGGTGTGCTTCATCCAGTTCTCGTCGTCGCGCTCCGGGAAGTCCTCGCGGGCGTGGGCGCCGCGGCTTTCCTGGCGATTCACCGCCGAGCGGATGGTGGCCACGGCGCTGCCCAGCAGGTTTTCCAGTTCCAGGGTTTCCACCAGATCCGAGTTCCAGACCAGGGAGCGGTCAGTGACCCGCACGTCGCCGAAGGACTGGAACACCTCGTCCATGCGCTCGCAGCCCTTCTGCAGGGTCTCGCCGGTACGGAACACGGCGGCATAGCGCTGCATGCATTCCTGCATGTCGCCGCGGATGGAGGCGGTGGAGCGGCCGCCGTTGGCGTAGCGCAGGCGGTCCAGGCGCTCAAGAGCAGCGTCACTGGCGCCGGCCGGCAGGTCGGGCACGGAGGCACCGATGTCCTTGACGATCTCGGCGGCGCGGATGGCGGCGGAACGCCCGAACACCACCAGGTCCAGCAGGGAGTTGGAGCCCAGACGGTTGGCGCCATGGACGGACACGCAGGCCGCCTCGCCGATGGCCATCAGGCCCGGCACGATGTGGTCCGGATTGCCGTCCTTGAGGGTGACCACTTCGCCACGGTAGTTGGTGGGGACGCCGCCCATGTTGTAGTGCACCGTGGGCAGCACGGGGATGGGTTCCTTGGTGACATCCACGCCGGCGAAGATCTTGGCGGTTTCGGCGATCCCCGGCAGGCGCTCGTTGATCACTTCCGGACCCAGGTGCTCCAGATGCAGGTGGATGTGGTCCTGTTTCGGACCCACGCCGCGACCTTCGTTGATCTCGATGGTCATGGAGCGGGAGACCACGTCGCGGGAGGCCAGGTCCTTGGCGTTGGGGGCATAGCGTTCCATGAAGCGCTCGCCCTTGGAATTGGTCAGGTAGCCGCCTTCGCCGCGCACCCCTTCGGTGATCAGGCAGCCGGCACCGTAGATGCCGGTGGGGTGGAACTGGACGAACTCCATGTCCTGCAGGGGCAGGCCGGCGCGCAGCGCCATGCCCATGCCATCGCCGGTACAGGTGTGGGCGGAGGTGCAGGAGAAGTAACTGCGGCCGTAGCCGCCGGTGGCCAGGACCACCAGATGGGCGCGGAAGCGGTGCAGGGTGCCGTCCACCAGGTTCAGGGCCATCACGCCGCGGCAGGTCTCGCCGTCCATGATCAGGTCGGTGGCGAAGTATTCGATGAAGAATTCCGCCTGGTGCTTGAGGGCCTGCTGGTACAAGGTGTGCAGGATGGCGTGGCCGGTACGGTCGGCGGCGGCACAGGTGCGCTGGGCGCGGCCTTCACCGAAGCGGGTGGTCATGCCGCCGAAGGGCCGCTGATAGATCTTGCCGTCCTCGGTACGGGAGAAGGGCACGCCGTAGTGTTCCAGCTCGATGATGGCGGGCACGGCCTCGCGGCACATGTATTCGATGGCATCCTGGTCGCCGAGCCAGTCGGAGCCCTTGACGGTGTCGTACATGTGCCAGCGCCAGTCATCTTCGCCCATATTGCCCAGCGCCGCGGAGATGCCGCCCTGGGCTGCCACGGTATGGCTGCGGGTGGGGAAAACCTTGGTCACGCAGGCGGTCTTGAGACCCTTTTCCGCCATGCCGAAAGTGGCTCTCAGGCCGGCGCCACCGGCGCCCACCACCACCACGTCATAGGCATGGTCGACAATCTTGTAGTCGCCCTTCATCAATCAGCTCCCGAAAGCAATGCGCAAAATGGCGACGATCCCAATGATCGCCAGCAGCCACGCGAGAAACGTCATGGCAATGAGCACGGTGAATTTCTTGCCTTCACTGTGCACGTAATCTTCGATCACGGTGTGCAGGCCCATCTGGATGTGGTGGAACATCACGCCGACGCCGAGGATCAACAGGACCGTGTTCAGGGGTTTGGCGGCCCAGGCTAGGGTGGCCTCGTAGCCGGCGCCGGCCAGGGTGGCCAGGCTGAAGATCAGCCACAGCATCAGCGGTACCAGGGCGATGGAGGACAGACGCATCACCCACCAGTGGTGGGTGCCGTCCTTGGCGGAACCGAGGCCGCGGGCCCGGCCGAGTGGTGTACGAAGGCTCATGTGGATATCCCCGTCAGATCACGACGACCCAGAAGATCAGGGTCAGAAGCAGTGTGGTGGCCAGGGCGGTCCAGCCGGTGACGTAGACGCCCTTGATGGTCAGTGCGACACCCGCATCCCAGACGAGATGGCGAATGCCGGCGCACAGGTGATAGAACAGCGCCAGGGTGACGGGGATCAGGATCGCGATCCCGATCCAGCCATGCAGCAGGGCCTCGGCCCGGGCGAACGCCTCGGGGCCGGCGGCCAGGGCGGCCAGCCAGTAGACCAGGATCAGGCTGGCGACGCTCAGGATCACGCCGGTGATCCGGTGCAGGATCGAGAGTACCGAGGTCATCTGCGGCCGATAGACCTGCAGATGGGGTGACAGCGGCCGGTTGTCGTTTGGCATGGCTTGGAAGGCTCCGCTTGAAGAATCCGCAGTGTGCGGGTGTTGACGGTCTGCGGCCCCGAACCCGTGATACGCATGACGCTCCGGGGCGGGGCAGGTCGTTCAGTCGTGCAATACTCGAGGATAGCGGGTGCAAGAGTGCCCGGTGGTCCGGGCTGCTTTCAGAAGTCGGTGCAACGTCCGCGCTGTTCCCAGTCACCGTAGCGGGTGGGCTCGGGACCCTGGTAGCCCCCGATCTCGCGGGTGGACTCGGCTGTGACGGATGAAGGGGTATCTGTATCGTCCGCCTTCGACGCCCGGTCATCATCGGGCGTCGATGTGTGATCTTTCTCGCTCATGGATGTTCTCTGTTATTCGCCACGATAGGGGCGTCCGGGTGCTTGTGGCGGCCGATGGTGATGTGAAGACACCGGCTGCGCCCCCCGTGATATGGCTGCCGCGCATGACGCGGCGCATCAAATACGAGTATAAATAGCAGTTCTGCGCCGGACCCGCAAGGGTCCGGCCTCGCCTCAGCGTCGCGCCAGGGCCTGGCCCATGCGCACCGCCTGCCCAGGCGCCAGTGCCGGCAGCCAGCCGGAGACCTGTTCGGGGAGTAGCAGGATGACGGTGGAGCCCAGGTTGAATCGCCCCATTTCCTCACCCCGCGCCAGGGTCGGCGGGTTGTCCCGGTGGTCCCATCGGCACGGTGTCCGGGGGCTGCGCGGCGTGACCTCGCCGGCCCAGACCGTCTCGATGGAAGCCACGTTGATGGCACCCACCAGCACCATGGCCATGGGGCCGAAATCCGTCTCGAACAGGCAGGCCAGGCGCTCGTTGCGGGCGAACAGGCCGGGTACGGTCTTGACCGTGAAGGGCGCCACCGAGAACAGGCGACCGGGCACGTATACCGATTCCCGCAGGGAGCCGTTCCAGGGCATGTGGATGCGGTGATAGTCCCGAGGGGACAGGTAGAGGGTGATGAAGTGTCCGTCGGCAAAGGGCGCCGCCAGGTCTGCGTCCCCGCCCAGCAGGGCAGTGGCCGAGTAGGCGTGTCCCTTGGCCTGGATCAACTGCCCGTCGCGAATGCGGCCGAGCTGGCTGACGCGGCTGTCCGCCGGGCTGATCAGGGTGTCCGGGGCGGGGTCCAGCGGCCGGGCGCCGGGCTTGAGGGCGCGGGTGAACAGGTCGTTGAAGCTGGCGTAGCGGCTCGGATCCGATTCGACGGCCTCGGACATGTCCAGGCCATAGCGGCGAATGAACCACCGTGCCACCGGGTCCTTGTGCCGGGTTTCCCAGCGCGACAGACGGTAGACCAGCCGCGAGATCCCATGATGGGGCAGCAGATACAGGGGCAGGGCCTTGAGCCAGTCCTGCCAGTTGGCCACTTGATCGTTCATAGGCGTATTATTCCACACCCTGAACCGCACTGGCTGATTTCCATGACCGATTCCACCGCTACCGACGGGCTGCTGACCGTCCGTGACTTCATTCGCTACGGCATGAGTCGTTTCACCGCCGCGGGCCTGAGTTTCGGCCATGGCACCGACAATGCCCTGGACGAGGCCGCCTGGCTGGTGCTTCACACCCTGCACATGCCCCACGACATGACCGGTCCCTGGCTGGAATGCCGTCTCACCCGGGACGAACGGGCGCGGGTGACGGAACTGCTGGAGCAACGGGTGCAGACCCGCAAGCCCGCCGCCTACCTGACCGGTCAGGCCTGGTTCATGGGGCTGGAATTCTTCGTCGACGAGCGGGTGTTGGTGCCCCGCTCCCCCTTGGCGGAACTGATCCAGCAGGGTTTTGCGCCCTGGATCGAGGCCGGGGCGGTGCATCGGGTGCTGGACCTGTGCACCGGCAGCGGCTGCATCGGCATTGCCTGCGCCCATGTGTTTGACGAGGCGAAGGTGGATCTGGGCGACATTTCCCCCGATGCCCTGGTGGTGGCGCGGGAGAATATCCGTCGTCACGGCCTGGAAGGGCGGGTGGAAGCGGTGCAGTCCGATCTTTTCACGGGTCTGGGCGGGCGCCGCTATGACATCATCGTCAGCAATCCTCCCTATGTGGACGCCCGGGACATGGCGGCCCTGACTCCGGAGTTCCGTCATGAGCCGGTGCTGGGGTTGGCCTCGGGGCCGGACGGCCTGGATGCGGCCCTGGAGATTCTGCGGGGCGCGGCGGATCACCTCAACCCCGGCGGCATCCTGGTGGTGGAGGTGGGCAACAGCGCCCCGGCCCTGGAAGCGCGCCTGCCCGACGTGCCGTTCACCTGGCTGGAATTCGAGTCGGGCGGGGAGGGGGTATTCCTGCTGACCGCCGAGCAATTGCAGGCGCTGGATCTGTAGGGGCGAACCGTAAAACCGTCCCGGGATGGCCGTCGACTTGGCACAAGTCACCAAAATCCCCCAATACGTTCGGCACATCCGTCCCGAGCGGTTACAATAGACAGTTACATTCCTAGACCGGGTACCAATGCCGTCATGAGCTTGTCGCAGACCATCGATTTCGATCTGGACCTGATCAACCGTTACAACACGGCGGGTCCCCGCTACACCTCCTATCCCACCGCCGTGCAGTTCCACGAAGGTCTGGATGCCGATCGCTATGCGGAGATCGCCCGGGGCACCAACGCCAGCGGCCGTCCCCTGTCCCTGTATTTCCACATCCCCTTCTGCGACACCGTGTGTTTCTACTGTGCCTGCAACAAGGTGGTGACCAAGGACCGCGCGAAGGCCCGCCCCTACCTGGATCGGCTCTACAAGGAAATGGCCCTGCAGGGCGAGCTGTTCGACCGCAGCCGTCCGGTGACTCAGCTGCATTGGGGCGGCGGCACCCCCACCTTCATCTCCCATGACGAGATGATCGAGCTGATGGACAAGACCCGTGAGCACTTCAGGCTGCTGGATGACGATACCGGCGAGTATTCCATCGAGATCGATCCCCGCGAAGTGCAGGAGGACACCCTCGCGCTGTTGCGCAAGCTGGGTTTCAACCGCATCAGCCTCGGGGTGCAGGACTTTGACGAGACCGTGCAGAAAGCCGTCAACCGGGTCCAGACCGAAGCCCAGGTGATGAGCGTACTGGATGAGGCCCGCCGTCTGGGCTTCCGCTCCACCAGCGTGGACCTGATCTACGGTCTGCCGCATCAGACTCCGGACACCTTTGGCGACACCGTGCGCAGGATCATCGAAGTGAACCCGGCCCGGATATCCGTATTCAACTACGCTCACCTGCCGGACCGCTTCAAGCCCCAGCGCCGCATCGACGAGGATGCCCTGCCCAATCCCGCCGACAAGCTCACCATCCTGCAGCAGACCATCCAGCAGCTCACCGAGGCCGGGTATGTCTACATCGGCATGGACCACTTTGCCCGTCCCGACGACGAACTGGCCGTGGCCCAGCGTGACCACACCCTGTACCGCAACTTCCAGGGGTATTCCACCCACTCCAACTGCGACCTGATCGGCCTGGGTTCCACCAGCGTGGGCGTGGTGGGCAACAGCTACAGCCAGAACCACCACGACCTGGAGAAGTATTACCAGTGCCTGGATGAGAACCGCCTGGCCGTGTTCCGGGGCGTGGAACTGGATACGGACGACCTGCTGCGCCGGGATGTCATCACCCGTCTGATCTGCCACTTCGAACTGGCGTTCGCAGACGTGGAGCGGGCCCACGGCATCGTTTTCGGTGACTATTTCGCCCAGGAACTGGAAGGACTCAAGCCCATGGAGGCCGATGGCCTGCTCAAGGTCACCGGCAACGCCATCACCGTGCAGCCCGCCGGCCGCCTGCTGATCCGGAACATCTGCATGGTGTTTGACCGTTACCTGCGCCAGGCCACCGAACAGCGCTATTCCAAGGTGATCTGAACGTGTCGGGCAACACCATCGGCAAGCTGTTCACGGTCACCGGCTTCGGTGAGAGCCACGGGCCGGCCATCGGCTGCATCGTCGATGGCTGTCCGCCCGGACTGGCCCTGTGCGAGGCCGACCTGCAGCAGGACCTGGAGCGGCGGCGACCGGGCAAGACCCGGCACACCACCCAGCGTCGGGAACCGGACCAGGTGAAGATCCTCTCCGGGGTGTTCGAGGGGCGCACCACCGGCACGCCCATCGCCCTGATGATCGAGAATACCGATCAGCGCTCCAAGGACTATGCCGACATCGCCCGGCAGTTCCGGCCGGGCCATGCGGACTATACCTACCACAAGAAATACGGCCTGCGGGATTACCGGGGCGGCGGCCGCAGTTCCGCCCGGGAGACCGCCATGCGGGTGGCGGCCGGTGCCATTGCCAAGAAATACCTCCGGGAACGTTTCGGTGTCCAGGTGCGGGGCTATCTGGCCCAGCTCGGCCCCATCCGCGCCCGGCAGGTGGACTGGTCCGTGGTGGAGACCAATCCCTTCTTCTGCCCGGACCCGGACCGGGTGCCGGAGATGGAGGCCTACATGGATGAGCTGCGCAAGTCCGGCGATTCCATCGGCGCCCGCATCAACGTGGTGGCCACCGGGCTGCCCCCCGGCTGGGGCGAGCCCATCTTCGATCGCCTGGACGCGGACATTGCCCATGCCATGATGGGCATCAACGCGGTCAAGGCGGTGGAGATCGGTGACGGCTTCGCCTGCGTGGAGCAGAAGGGCACCGAGCACCGGGACGAGATGCTGCCCGAGGGCTTTGCCTCCAACCATGCCGGAGGCGTGCTGGGAGGTATCTCCAGCGGCCAGGACATTCGCGTCAGCATCGCTCTGAAACCGACGTCCAGCCTGCGCATCCCGGGGCGCTCCCTGGACGTGGACGGACAGCCGATTGAGGTGATCACCACCGGACGTCATGACCCCTGCGTGGGCATTCGCGCCACCCCCATTGCCGAGGCCATGCTGGCCATCGTCCTGATGGACCATGCCCTGCGGCATCGGGGACAGAACGGCGATGTGTCGGTGACCATGGCGGACATTCCCGCGGGACAGCCCTGAGCGGCCATCCCGCCGCGCCATCATGTAAAACCCCATGCCTGCCGCCTACTGGAAACTTTCCAGCTTCTATTTTTTCTATTTCGCCAGTATCGGCGCCTTCATGCCCTACTGGGGGCTGTATCTGAACGAGCAGGGGTTCTCCGCCGGACAGATCGGTGAGCTGATGGCCATCGTGCTGGCCACCAAGATCATCGCCCCCAATGTCTGGGGCTGGGTGGCGGATCATACGGGGCGTCGCACCCTGGTCATCCGCATCGCCGCCGCCCTGGCCATGCTGTGCTTTTCCGGGCTGCTGTTCTACAGCGGCTACTGGTGGATCGCCGTGGTGATGGCCTTGTTCAGCTTCTTCTGGAACGCGGCCTTGCCCCAGTTCGAGGCCACCACCATGAATCACCTGGGCAAGAGCACCCATGCCTACAGCCGCATCCGGCTCTGGGGGTCCATCGGTTTCGTGCTCTCCGTGGGTTCCCTGGGGGCGGTGTTCGAACGGGTGGATGTGGCTGTCCTGCCCTGGATCGTGCTGGTGCTGCTGGGCTTCATGTGGCTGAGCACCCTGCAGGTCCGTGATGGTCAGGCGCCGGTGCACGAGTCTGCCCCCGTCTCTATCTGGTCCACCCTGTCCAGTCCGGCGGTGATCCTGCTGCTGGTGGCCTGTTTCCTGATGCAGGCCAGTCATGGCCCCTATTACGCCTTCTTCACCCTGTATCTGGAACTCCACGGCTACACCCGGACCATGGCCGGTTATCTCTGGGCCCTGGGGGTGCTGGCGGAGGTGGGCGTGTTCCTCATGATGCACCGGTGGCTGCCCCGTTTCGGTGCCTGGCCGTTGCTGGCGGTGGCCATGTTCGTCACCATGGTGCGCTGGGCCCTGCTGCCGCTGTTCGTGGACAGCCTGCCCATCATCATCCTGGTGCAGCTCATGCACGCGGCCAGTTACGGGCTCTACCACGCGGCCGCCATCTCTCTGGTGCACCAGTTCTTCGTGGGGCGCCAGCAGGGCCGGGGGCAGGCCTTGTATTCCTCCCTGAGCTTCGGCATGGGCGGGGCCATCGGTGCCCTGATCAGCGGCTATGTCTGGGATGGCCTGGGGCCGGCCTGGGTCTATGTGATGGCCTCGGTGATGGCGGGTCTGGGCTGGCTGGCCGCCATGGCCGGCAGCCGGGCCTGGAAGGCCGCCTGGGGGCGTGCCCCATCTTCCCGAAGCAATTATTAATCGAGGCCCTATGTGCCGCCCGCGCAGCTACGGTGCGCGAAGGGGTGGAACCTCGTATCCCTACGGCATCGCCCGCTGAGCCTCCAGCAGCCGGATCAGGGCGGTGGCGGCATTGGAACGGGTGCGTTCCCGGTGGATGACCCAGCCCAGTGACCGCTCCATGGTCAGCCCCTCCAGCGCCAGCCGTTGCAGGGATTCCCCCATGGACAGGGGCAATACGCCCCAGCCCAGCCCGATCCCGACCATCATCTGAATGGTCTCCAGATAATTGGTCTCAAGAATCCGGGCGGGGGCAATGCCCAGGGGCAGGAAGGCCCGTTCCACCAGACCTCGGGTGAAGGTGCCCGCCGGCGGCAGGATGGCGGCATGGGCATTGAGCCGTTGCGGGGTGACATCCCCCCGGGTCAGATCATGATCCGGCGCGGCCATGGGCACCAGCGGGTCATCCCAGATCACCCGGCAGCCCAGCAGGGGAGAGGGCCTCTCCGGCAGCGTCACCACCGCCAGATCCACCAGCCCCTGTTCCGCAAACCGGCAGGCATCCTCGGAATCCATGAAGCGGATGTCCAGCTCCACGGCGGGATATTGCCGGGCGAAGGCCTTGAGCACCGGCGGCAGACGCCGCAGGCCGATGTGATGGGAGGTGGCCAGCACCAGGGGGCCTTCCACCCGGTCCGACAGACTGTCCAGGAGCCGACGGGTCTCTTCCAGGTCCAGCAGGATGCGCCGGGCCTGGGGCAGCAATACGCGACCCGCCTCGGTCAGGCTGACCTGGCGGCCGATGCGGTCGAACAGCCGGCGTCCCAGTTCTTCCTCCAGGGCGGCCACCCGCTTGCTCACCGCCGGTTGGGTCAGGTGCAGCATTTCCGCGGCCCGGGAAAAGGAGCCGGCGGTGGCAACGGCGGTGAAGGCTTTCAGGTTATCGATCAGCATGGAGAATCATCATGGCAGAGTGGCTGAGACTGATCTTGATCCTTCTCCCCGCCTGGGAGAAGGGCCGGGGATGAAGGGCCTCATGATCGGGATGTGCATTCTTTATGGGAATCTCATTCATGAATAACATGAATTTGTGTTATCAAACAGATCGGCCTATCCTCATTCCCAGCGTACACCGAGGTAAGCGTGATGACTGCAAAGACCCTTTACGACAAGCTCTGGGATGCCCACGTGGTCCGTACCGAAGAGGACGGCACCGCGCTCCTGTATATCGACCGGCATCTGGTCCACGAGGTGACCTCGCCCCAGGCCTTCGAGGGCCTGCGACTGGCCGGCCGCAAGCCCTGGCGCAGCCACTCCGTGGTGGCGGTCCCCGACCACAACGTACCCACCCGTGATCGGGATCAGGGCATCGCCGATCCGGTCTCCCGCACCCAGGTGGAGACCCTGCAGCAGAACGTGCGGCATTTCGGGCTCACCTTTTTCCCCATGGGGGACATCCGCCAGGGTATCGTCCATGTGATTGGACCGGAGCAGGGGGCCACCCTGCCGGGCATGACCGTGGTCTGTGGCGATTCCCACACCTCCACCCACGGCGCCTTCGGTGCCCTGGCCATGGGCATCGGCACCTCCGAGGTGGAGCATGTGCTGGCCACCCAGTGCCTGTTGCAGAAGAAAATGAAGAGCATGCTCATCTCCGTGGACGGGCAGGTGGGTCCTGGTGTCACCGCCAAGGACATCGTGCTGGCCATCATCGGCGAGATCGGCACCGCCGGTGGTACCGGCTATGCCATCGAGTTCGGGGGAGACGCTATCCGCGCCCTGTCCATGGAAGGACGCATGACCGTCTGCAACATGGCCATCGAGGCCGGTGCCCGTGCCGGCATGGTGGCGGTGGACGACACCACCATTGATTACGTCAAGGGTCGTCCCTTTGCACCCAAGGGGGCCTACTGGCACCAGGCGGTGGCGGCCTGGCGCGAACTCCATTCCGATCCCGATGCCCGGTTCGACCGGGTGGTGCATATCGACGCCGCCGGTATCGAACCTCAGGTGACCTGGGGCACCTCTCCCGAAATGGTGTTGCCGGTCTCCGGCAAGGTCCCCAACCCGGACGCGGTGGCCGACGAGGTGAAGGCCAACGGCATGCGCCGGGCCCTGGAATACATGGGCCTGACCGCCGGCATGCCGGTGTCCGACATCACCGTGGACAAGATTTTCATCGGTTCCTGTACCAATGCCCGCCTGGAGGATATCCGCGCCGCCGCCGAGGTGGTCAAGGGACGTCGCGTGGCCGGGAACGTGAAGCTGGCCCTGGTGGTGCCAGGTTCCGGGTTGGTGAAGCAGCAGGCGGAACAGGAGGGGCTGGATCGCATCTTCCTGGATGCCGGGTTCGAATGGCGCGAACCGGGCTGTTCCATGTGCCTGGCCATGAATGCGGACCGGCTTGAGCCCGGCGAGCGTTGCGCCTCCACCTCCAACCGCAATTTCGAGAGTCGTCAGGGCTTGGGTGGCCGCACCCATCTGGTGAGTCCGGCCATGGCCGCGGCGGCGGCGGTGACGGGCCGATTCGTGGACGTGCGTGAGCTCAACTGACAAAAGGTACCGCAGTGATGGAAAAATTCGAGACACTCAACGCCCTGGTCTGTCCGCTGGACCGCTCCAACGTGGATACGGACGCCATCATCCCCAAGCAGTACCTCAAGTCCGTGAAACGCACCGGTTTCGGCCCCAACCTGTTCGATGACTGGCGCTACCTGGACCCGGGTGAGCCGGGCATGGACCACAGCCGGCGTCGGGTGAACCCCGACTTCGTACTCAACCAGCCTCGCTACGAGGGGGCGCGGATCCTGCTGGCGCGCAAGAACTTCGGTTGCGGTTCCTCTCGCGAACACGCGGTATGGGCCCTGACCAACTACGGTTTTCGCGTGGTCATCGCGCCGAGCTTTGCGGACATCTTCTTCAACAACAGCTTCAAGAACGGCCTGCTGCCCCTGATTCTGGACGAGGCCATTGTCGATCAACTGTTCCGCGAGGCCGAGGCCTCGCCGGGCTACAGGCTGACCGTGGACCTTCAGGCCCAGACCGTGGTGACGCCATCCGGGGCATCCTTCCCGTTCCAGGTGGACCCCTTCCGCCGCCACTGCCTGCTCAATGGTCTGGATGACATCGGCCTGACCTTGCAGCACGGGGAGGATATCCGGGCCTACGAGGCCCGTCGTCGGACCGAGGCGCCCTGGCTGTTCTGAGCCTTTCCCCTCATCCCCGGCCCTTCTCCCCCAAGGGGGAGAAGAGAGCCCCATGCAAAGCCCCTCTCTCCAATTCCACTCATCGCGGAGAATCGACATTCATGACCCAGAACATTCTCATCCTGCCCGGTGACGGCATCGGCCCGGAAATCGTTGCCGAGGCCACTCGTCTTCTCAACGCGCTCAAGGACCGTTTCGGCCTGGCCGTGGAACTGGAAGAGGCCCCCATCGGTGGCGCAGGCTATGATGCCGCCGGCAAGCCACTGCCCGACGAGACCCTGGCCCTGGCCCGGGCTGCCGATGCGATCCTGCTGGGTGCCGTGGGCGGCCCCCGCTATGACCAGCTGGCCTGGGAACTGCGCCCCGAACGGGGGCTGCTGGCCATCCGCTCCGAGCTGGCCCTGTTCTCCAACCTGCGCCCGGCCATCCTCTATCCGCAGCTGGCATCCGCCTCGGCCCTGAAGCCGGAGATCGTCGGCGGCCTGGACATCATGATCCTGCGCGAGCTGACCGGCGGTGCCTACTTCGGCAAGCCCCGCGGCATCCAGGCCCGCGAGGACGGGGTGCGGGAAGGCTTCAACACCATCATCTATTCCGAGCCGGAAATCGAACGCATCGTACGCAGTGGTTTCGAGATCGCCATGAAACGTGATCGCCGCCTGTGTTCGGTGGACAAGGCCAATGTGCTGGAAGTCTCCCAGCTCTGGCGCGAGGTGGCCGAGCGGGTGGCCAAGGAGTACCCGGAGGTGGCCCTGTCCCACATGTACGTGGACAATGCGGCCATGCAGCTGGTGCGGGCACCCAAGCAGTTCGACGTGATCGTGACGGAAAACATGTTCGGCGATATCCTCTCCGATGCCGCCGCCATGCTCACCGGTTCCATCGGTATGTTGCCTTCCGCCTCCCTGGATGCCGGGGGCAAGGGTATGTACGAACCCATTCACGGCTCCGCCCCGGACATCGCCGGCCAGGGCGTGGCCAATCCGCTGGCCACCTTGCTGTCGGTGGCCATGATGCTGCGCTACACCCTGAACGAAGAGGCCCAGGCCGCCCGCGTGGAAGCCGCGGTAGGCCGTGTGCTGGATCAGGGGCTGCGCACCGCCGACATCTGGACCGAAGGCTGCCGCAAGGTGGGAACCCGGGAGATGGGCGAGGCCGTGGTGGCCGAGCTGGCGGACTGACGGGCAAGGCAGACGATGGCCGGTATCCGGGATTTTCGTGCGGATACCGGCGTACCTGTTAGACTGATACACAACGCAGTTCGAACGACAGATACCGAATCCAAGGAATTATTGAACGATGAGCAAAACCTATGATGTGGCCGTGGTCGGCGCCACCGGCGCCGTGGGCGAGACCATGTTGTCCATCCTGGCGGAACGCAAGTTCCCGGTAGGCAATGTCCATGCCGTGGCCAGCAGCCGCTCCGCCGGCAGCCGGGTGGCCTTCGGTAACAAGCAACTGGTGGTGGAAGACCTGGCCACCTTCGATTTCTCCAAGGTGCAGATCGGCCTGTTTTCACCCGGTGCCTCCGTCTCCAAGGAGTATGCGCCCAAGGCCGCGGCCGCCGGTTGTGTGGTGATCGACAATACCTCCCAGTTCCGTTATGACGATGACATTCCGCTGGTGGTACCGGAGGTCAACCCCCACGCGGTGGCCGGGTACAAGAACCGCGGCATCATTGCCAACCCCAACTGCTCCACCATCCAGATGCTGGTGGCCCTCAAGCCCCTGCACGATGCCGCCGGCATCGAGCGCATCAACGTGGCCACCTACCAGGCCGTGTCCGGCACCGGCAAGGAGGCCATCGAGGAACTGGCTACCCAGACCGCCCAGTTGCTCAACGGCAAGCCGGTGGAATGCAAGGTCTATCCCAAGCAGATCGCCTTCAACGTACTGCCGCACATCGACGTCTTCATGGAGAATGGCTACACCAAGGAAGAAATGAAGATGGTCTGGGAGACCCGCAAGATCATGGAAGACGACCGGATCCAGGTGAACCCCACTGCGGTGCGCGTACCCGTGTTCTACGGTCATTCCGAGGCGGTGCACATCGAGACCCGCGACAAGCTCACCGCCGAACAGGCCCGTGACCTGCTGTCCAGGGCGCCCGGCGTGGTGGTCATGGACGAACGCCGTGACGGCGGTTATCCCACGGCGGTTACGGAAAGTGCTTCCCAGGATCCGGTGTTTGTCGGGCGCATCCGGGAAGACATCTCCCATCCCCGCGGCCTGAACCTGTGGGTGGTGGCGGACAATGTCCGCAAGGGCGCGGCCTTGAACAGTATTCAAATCGCGGAAGTTTTGATAAAAGATTTTCTTTAAGCATAGGTCCTGACCTGTCCCTGCACCTGACCGGCAATGCAGTTCCGCCGGTCCGGATGCAGGGCGCGTCACATCGGCAGGGGACTTGGCCGGACCGTTTCAGAAAGGGGACATGCCGTGCGCAGACTGGCTTTGGGAACCGCCTTGTGGGCACTCATGGCGCCGGGGGCGTCCGTGGCCCTTGGCTTGGGGGAGATCGATACCCGTTCGGCACTGAATCAGCCCCTGCGGGCGGAGATCCACCTCTTGTCCGTGCGCCCCGGGGAGATGGAAGACCTGGTGGTCAGGCTGGCCCCCGATGCCCTGTTTCAGCGTCTGGGCATTGATCGCGCCCACCTGCTCTCCGATCTTCAGTTCGAGCCGGTCACCACGTCGGATGGACGTCATGTGATTCGGGTCACCTCCCGTAACCCCATCCGCGAACCCTTCCTGAATTTCCTGATTGAAGCCAGCTGGCCCGGTGGTCGACTGGTCCGTGAGTACACCGTGCTCCTGGATCCGCCCACCATGTTCGAACGGGCACAGCCGCCGGCCCCCGCCGTGACCGCTCCCGCTCCGGTCGACCGCCGTCCGCCGCCACCTGGTACGCCCCGCCCGGATGCCGCGACTCCCCCCCCGTCCACCTACCGGGTCAGGGGAGGGGACACCATGTGGGACCTGGGCACGCGACTGCGTCCGGATGCCGGTATCTCGGTCGAACAGATGATGATGGCCCTGTTGCGCGCCAATCCCGAGGCGTTCCCCGACGACAACATCAACAATGTCCGCAGCGGTAGCGTGCTGCGGGTGCCCGGACGTGACGAGATCATGGCCCTGAGCGCGGCGGAGGCCCGTCGCGAGGTGGCCGCTCAGCACCGTCTGTGGCGGGAGTATCGGGCCCGTGCCGCCGAACAGCCGCCCAGGCCCCAGGTTCCAGCCGCGCCGGATGCACCGCCCGCGCCCCCCGCCGTGGCACTGCCGGATCCGGCGCCGAGGACGGCGGAGGAGGGGCGCCTGGAGATTGTGGCCGAACCCGATGCCCGGACGGCCGATCGGGCGGCACGCCTGGAACAGGAACTGACCCTGCTGCGGGAGACCAGTGAAACCCGGCGCCAGGAAAGTCTCGAACTGCGGGACCGCATCCGCGAACTGGAAGACCTGCTGGAACGTCAGGGTCGCCTGCTGGCACTGAACAATCAGCAACTGGCACAGTTGCAACGGCAACTGGCCCTTGCCCAGGGCGAGGACATGGATGCCATGCCCGCGCCGGTGCCGCCCTCGGCACCGATGATCCCCGAACTCCTGCCGCCCGCGGTGCCTGAGGTCCCACCGGAGGCCCCGGCCCCGGCCCCGGCCCCGGCCCCGGCTGCGCCTGCCGCTCCCCAGCCTTCCGTCACCGCACCGGCACCTCAGCCCCAGGCGACCGGCTTCCTGGCCGAGCTGTTGCGCAGCCCGTCCCTGCTGATCGGCGGGGGCTTCGGTATCCTTCTCATCCTTGCCCTGATCCTGCTGACCCTGCGGCGTCTGCGTGGTCAGTCCGATGAGGCCGGGGAGGCGACCGCCCCGCCGGTGCGTTCGTTCCGTGAGCAGGAGACGCCGGCTTCCGCGGTCGGTACCGGTACCGCCACCCTGACCACCGGGGCCGCGGCGGCGGGTGCCGGTCTGGCCGCGACGGCGACCAGACCCGCTTCGTCCGGGACCATGACGGATGGCGAAACTGATCAGATTGATCTCACTTCCACTGCCATGATGGATACCGTGGAGACCCAGTTGCCCCAGGTCCCCGTGTCCGCCGCGGACGGTACGTCTTCCGAGGCGGGCAGCTGGGATGAAGTGATCAACGACGACACCATCGCCGAAGCTGATGTCTACCTGGCCTACGGCCTCTACCAGCAGGCCGAGGATCTACTCAAGGAGGCCCTGGCCCGCGAACCCGAGCGTCCCGATTACCAGTTCAAGCTGGCGGAAACCTACTTTGCCACCGGCAACCAGAGTGCCTTCGACGAGATGGCGGCACGAATGTTCGAACTCAAGGGAGACCGTGCCTCCGCCCTGTGGGATCGACTGGTGACCATGGGGCAGGAGCTGAGTCCGGGTAACAGCCTCTACCAGGGCATGGGCAAGGCATCTTCCCCAGTGTCTTCGGCGGGTAGGGACGACAGCGATCTCCTGAGTATGCAGGATCTGGACGTTTCTCTCGGTGACGTGGATTTTGATATTCGTGATGACCTGGATGCCCTGGCGACGGATCGTTCCGATGCTTCCGGTATCGATGAGGAAGCACCGACGGCACTGCAGCCAGGGAATGAAGAAGAAGCGCCGACCCGCTTGCAGGATGCTGGCTCCGATATTGCGACGCCGGCCGAGCCAACCCGGGATGCCGGGAGGGTTCGGGATGAGGAGGAGGACACCCTCCAGTTCAATCTGGGGGACCTGGATTTCGACATTGACGAACTGGAGTCGGAGTCCGCCAAACCACGCCAGGCGTCGGTGGATCAGGAGGATGATACGGTCAATATTGACCGGCCTGAACGTCAATCCGTCTCGACGTCTGATCGGCCGGCGGAACCGCCGTCCCCCGGGGACGAGGCAACGCTGGAAATCGATCTCAAGGATCTGGACTGGGCGGATGAAGACGCCACCCTCAAGGTGTCCGAGTCCTCCAGGAAGGACGATGCGGACGATACGGTACGTCTGTTGGAGGACTCCTTTACCGAAGATGATCTGAGAAATCTGGAGGACGACACCCAGAGTCTGGAAGATGCCTTCGGCCTCGGCGATGAAGTCAGCACCAAGCTGGACCTGGCCCGCGCCTACATCGACATGGGCGACGCGGAAGGTGCCCGCGCCACCCTGGAAGAAGTCCTGGCGGAAGGTGATGCCCTGCAGCAGCAGGAGGCTCGGGAACTGCTGGATCAGATCCGTTGACCCTGCTCCGGCGTGATGTTGAGTGTCTGAGCGGATGCACCCGGCCCTGAAGATTCTGGGTGTCGTCCTGTTCATCCTGTGCGTCGCCCAGGCCGGCTGGGCCGTGCTGGCGGTGGGCGGTCTACTGGCCGCCGTCGCGCTGGCGGCCACCGGCGCCGAGGGCGTGGGGCGGTTCCTGGCGATGTCCCGCCGCCTCAAGTGGTTCTTTCTTTCCATCATCCTGATCTTTGGCTGGTTCACCCCCGGTACGCCGTTGCTGGAATGGATGGGGGCCTGGTCTCCGGGGCGGGAAGGTCTGGTGATGGGCCTGCAGCGGACCCTGGTGCTGGTACTGGCGGTGGCCGCCGTGGTCTGGTTACTGCATGTCACCTCGCGGGAATCCCTGGTCAAGGGGCTGTTGTGGCTCACCCGTCCCCTGGCGCCGCTGGGCTTGCCCCGGGAACGTTTCGCCGTGCGGCTGGTGCTGACCCTGGAGGCACTGCCCCAAGTCCGGATACTGGCCGCCGCCGGTCGTCCGGATACCACGCCGCAAGGCCCCAAGGCGCGGCTTCAGGGGCTGGGGCAGCGGGCCACCGGTCTGTTTCGGCAGGTGCTGGAGCAAGCGGAGAAGGCGCCGCTGGAGCCCATTCGCCTGGATCCCGTGCCGCCACCGGGACCGGGTCAGTGGCTGTTGCTGTGCCTGATCCTGCTACCGCTGCTGCTGGCCGCCCTGCACTGATGCCGGGAACTGGTATCATCCCGCCTCCCATTCATGCCCCACGAATCCAATGAACGACACCCCCCGTCGACTGGCGATCGGACTTGAATACGACGGCTCCGGATTCCGGGGCTGGCAGCAGCAAAAAGATGGCCGCACCATCCAGCCCCTGGTGGAACGGGCGCTGGCCAAGGTGGCGGATCATCCCGTGCAGGTGACCTGTGCCGGCCGTACCGATGCCGGGGTGCATGCCACCTGTCAGATCGTGCATTTCGATACCACCGCCGACCGTCCGCCCCATGCCTGGTTGCTGGGCGGCAACAGCAATCTCACGCCGGAGATCAGTCTGCAGTGGGTCAGGCCCGTGGCACCGGATTTCCATGCCCGGTTCTCCGCTCGCTGGCGCCGTTATCGCTATGTCTTCCTGAACCGTTTGGCCCGTCCCGCCGTCCTGCGTGGGCGGGTGACCTGGTATCACCGTCCCCTGGCGGCGGAGCCCATGCACGAGGCGGCCCAGCATCTGCTGGGCGAACATGATTTCAGCAGTTTCCGTGCCCTGGGTTGTCAGGCCCGTCATCCCATCCGGGAGGTGCAGTCGGTGTCGGTGACCCGCGATGGGGATTTCATCTATCTGGACATTCGGGCCAATGCCTTTTTGCATCACATGGTACGCAATATCGCCGGCGCCCTCATGTGCGTGGGTCGAGGCGAGCGGCCCAGTGACTGGTTGGCGGAACTGCGGGAAGCCCGGGATCGCAGCCAGGGCGGGGTGACGGCACCGCCGGACGGCCTGTATCTGGTTCAGGTGGGGTATGACGCGCAGTTCGACCTGCGCCCGGAGGCGGTCATTCCCCGCTACGGCTTCGTTTAGCCGGTGGCTGTGACTTTCCCGACATTTCCCTGTGGCAAGCCCCACATTCTCCCTGGGTGATCTTTTTTTTATCCATTAAAAACAGATAAATACCACCCATTAAAGGCCGGGCACAGGTCTTGCATCCCTCCAGGAAAACCAAGTCAATCCCGCTGCGGCGGGCACCCTGGGAGGATTGTGATGGACCCAAAGCCCGACAGAATCATTCAAATCCCCGTCACCGTCCAGGGCGGGTGCGCCAGCACCAAGCCCAGTTCCGGTTGCGGCGACAGCCACGGTCGGAAACCCGGACTGCCCGCCCACATCCAGGCCAAGATCCAGGATCACCCCTGCTACTCGGAAGAGGCTCATCACCACTTTGCCCGCATGCATCTGGCGGTGGCTCCGGCCTGCAACATCCAATGTCATTACTGCAACCGCAAGTACGACTGCTCCAACGAGTCCCGTCCCGGCGTGGTGTCCGAGGTCCTCAAGCCGGCTCAGGCCATCCACAAGGCCCTGACCGTCGCGGCTTCCATCCCCGAGATGACCGTGGTGGGCATCGCCGGACCCGGTGACGCCCTGGCCAACCCAACCCGCACCTTTGCCACCTTCCGGGGCATCCGGGAGCAGGACCCCGGCATCAAGCTTTGCCTGTCCACCAACGGCCTGGCACTGCCCCAGCATGTGGATGAACTGGTCGCGCTGGGCGTGGATCATGTCACCATCACCATCAACAGCATCGACCCGGAGATCGGCGCCCGCATCCATCCCTGGGTGCTGTGGGAGCGTCGCCGGGTGTTCGGCCGGGAAGGGGCGCGGATTCTGATCAGCCAGCAGCAGAAAGGCCTGGAAATGCTGGTGGAGCGGGGCGTTCTGGTGAAGGTCAACTCGGTGATGATTCCGGGTATCAACGATCACCATCTCAAGGATGTCTCCCGCAGGGTCAAGGAGAAGGGCGCCTTCCTGCACAACGTCATGCCCCTGATCTCCGACCCGGCCCACGGCACCTATTTCGGTCTCAACGGTCAGCGTGGGCCCACCGAGGCGGAACTGTCCGCCCTGCGGGATGCGTGCGAGGGCGATATGAACATGATGCGCCATTGCCGCCAGTGCCGTGCCGACGCAGTGGGCATGCTGGGCGAGGATCGGGGCGAGGCATTTAGCCTGGCGCGCATTGATCAGGATCTGCCGGACTACGACGCGGTCCGTGAACGCCGGGATCAGGTCCAGGCGACGATCAGGGAACGCATGGCGGCGCGCAAGCGCCAGGGAGGCACTGTGACTTCAATACCTTCGGCCGGATCCGCCGCACAACCGCCCGCCCGCCCGGTGCTGATGGCGGTGGCCACCAAGGGCGGCGGCTTGGTCAATCAGCATTTCGGCTATGCCCGGGAGTTTTTGATTTACAAGGCCACGCCGGAAGGGGTTCGGTTCGAGGGGCACCGGCGGGCGGATCTGTACTGCGCCGGACCGGAGGCCTGCAATGACCGGGCCCAGGTGCTGGCCAGCACGGTGCGGGCCCTGGAGGACTGCGAGGTGCTGCTCTGTGCCCGTATCGGCATTGAACCCTGGTCGGTACTTGAGGCGGCCGGGATCATGCCCAACGGCGAGCACGCCATGGCCCCCATCGAGGATGCGGTGATGGCCGTGTACCGAGAGATGATGGCCGCCGGGCGCCTGGACATGGCCGCGGAAGAGGCGACGCAGTGCGCGTGACGCAGCCTGCAAACCCCAGGCGGTCGATGACAGGCAACATGAGGAAATACCCATGCCACTGAATCTGTCAGCGTCGAACATGGCAGCCTCACACGCCGTCACGCCGGTGCCGGCGGGTACCGTGCATTGGAAAAAAAGCCCCCATGGCCGGCACCGCGCCGGCCATCCGCCCCGGGTCGGTGGTTGTGATGAGGTTGCCGAGGCCGGCGAGGGCAGGATGGACAGCCTCCACGACCGACTGCTTGCCCATGCCGGGGGGCTGCCCAACGATGATCTGCTGGCGTGTCTGTTGTCCGCCTGGATCGGCGGTCGCGGCGTCCTGCCGGCGCATCTGGGGCTGTCCGGCAGTGACTACCGGCAGATGCTCGGTCGTCACTTTCCGGGGCTGACCCTCAATCCGCCTGCCCTGGAGCCGGTGGAGGTGCAGCGCCTGGACGAACGGCGGGATCTCCAGCAGTTGCTGCTGTCCCATCGCCGGGGACGGGATCCCTCCGAGGTCTGGCTGGCCGCCATCGTGGCCGCCGCCTGCATGGGGCTGGATCATCTCTGGCAGGATCTGGGGCTTCGCAGTCGTGATCAGCTCACCCGGCTGATGCGGGACAATTTCCCGGGGCTGGTGGCACTCAATGCCCAGGACATGAAATGGAAGAAATTCCTCTACCGCCAGCTCTGCCTGGCCGAAGACATCCTGATCTGCCGGTCACCGTCCTGTGAGGTCTGTCAGGACCATGCGGTGTGTTTCGGGCCGGAGGTCTGATTGTCGAAAGCACCACTGCAATGGGGACTGGGGGCCTATCTGGGGCTGGCCGTGGGGGATGCCCTGGGGGCCACGGTGGAGTTCATGACGCCTCGGGAGATACAGGCCGTTCATGGGGTGCATCGGCGCATCATCGGCGGCGGCTGGCTGAACCTCAAGGCCGGCGCCGTCACCGACGACACCACCATGAGCCTGGCCCTGGGTCGGGCGATCCTGGCATCCGGCGCCCTGGACGGGGTGGCCATGGCCGAGGCCTTCAGTCAGTGGATGCGGGATCGTCCGGTGGATATCGGCCATACCGTGCGTCGCGGCATCATCCGGTATCGGCGCACCGGTGAGATCGAGACGCCGCTCAACGACAATGACGCGGGCAATGGTGCCTGCATGCGGGTCCTGCCCGTGGTGCTGGCGACCCTGGACCAGCCCCTCGATACGCTCCTTGCCGCTTGCCGCCTGCAGGGGCGGATCACCCACCATCACTCTCTGTCCGACGCGGGGACAGCCTGTGTGGCCACCATGGTGCGGATGGCCGTCCAGGGCCACGGCCCCGCGGATCTGATCCAGGGGCCGGTGGAGGCGCTGGTGACGGCCCATCCGGAGTTCCGCTTTCGGGGCAAACGGGAGGAGAATCCCAGTGGATTCATCGTCCACACCCTGCGGGCGGTGTTCCAGGCCCTGTTCGACACGGACAACCTGGAAGACTGCCTGGTGGACGTGGTCAACCGGGGCGGAGATGCGGACACCACCGGGGCCATCGCCGGGATGATCGCCGGTGCCCTGTACGGTGAGGCCTCCATTCCTCACCCGTGGCGAAGTGCCCTGGATGGCCGGGTGGCGGACGCCGTCGCCACCCAGGCCCGGGCATTGATGGCGGGTACCTTTCTCTCCGCTTAGCCGGCGTATACCCGCGATGCGGCAGGCATGGCGTGGCCGCGCTCGATGGGGGCGTTCATTTCCAGCAGCACCGCTTCCAGGGCATGCAGGCAGAGTTGCACGTTCTTGCGGTTGCAGCCAAAGCCCATCAGGCCGATGCGCCAGATCTTGCCCGCCAGCGGCCCCAGTCCGGCGCCGATTTCCAGGCCGTAGCGCTCCAGCAGCAGACCGCGCACCCGGGCTTCGTCCACGCCGTCGGGCACCTTCACCGCATTGAGTTGGGGCAGGCGGTGGGCCGCGTCCACCAGCAGGTTCAGACCCATGGCCTCCAGGCCCGCCTTCAGGGCCTCGTGATGATGCCGGTGCCGTGCCCAGGCATTCTCCAGACCTTCTTCCCGCAGCAGCACCAGGGCCTCGTGGAGGGCATAGAGGGCATTGATGGGGGCGGTGTGGTGATAGGCCCGCTTGGCATTGGGACCCCAGTAGCCCATGACCAGGTTCAGGTCCATGAACCAGCTCTGCACCGGATGCTTGCGCCCCTTGATGCGGGTCACCGCGGCCTCGCTGAAACTCACCGGTGCCAGGCCCGGGGTGCAGGACAGACACTTCTGGGTACCGGAGTAGATGGCGTCCACGCCCCAGTCGTCCACCCGCAGTTCACAGCCGCCCAGGCCGGTGACGGTGTCCACGATCACCAGACAGTCATGGGCATGGGCCACCTGGGTGAGGGTCTTCACATCGGAGCAGGCCCCGGTGGAGGTCTCGGCGTGGACAAAGGCCACCAGACGGGCTTCGGGGTGGGCCGTGAGGGTGTCTTCCAGCTGCTGGGGGTCCACCGGACGACCCCACTCACATTCCACCACCACCGGGGTGCCGCCGCAGCGTTCCACGTTCTCCTTCATGCGCATGCCGAACACGCCGTTGATGCACACCACCACGGTATCGCCGGGTTCCACCAGGTTGACGAAGCAGGTTTCCATGCCGGCGGAACCGGGGGCGGAGACGGGCAGGGTGAGGGCATTCTGCGTCTGGAAGGCATACTGCAGCAGGCCCTTCATCTGATCCATCATGCCGACGAAGGCAGGGTCCAGGTGGCCGATGATGGGGCGGCTCATGGCGGCCAGCACCCGGGGGTTGATATCGGAGGGGCCGGGACCCATCAGGGTGCGAACGGGGGGGTGGAAGGACTGGATGGTCATGGTCGGCACGTCCTGTCAGAAGTGGTTGTGTATTATGGTAGGAATTTTGCAAATGGCCCGGAGTATACGAAGCCCGCGCCAAGGGCGGCAAGTCGGCGCAACTCCGTCCCCGTCCCTTGCCGCTTTGCAGTATCATTGCCCCTTTTACGCACCGTAAGTTCGGGGTCATCGATGCTGTGTCTGCCGGGTAGTCCTTCCCTCTCCACCTTCCGCCGTCAACGCCTGTTGGAGGCCCTGCGCCAAGCGGTGCCGTCCATTACCGCCGTCAGCGCCCGTTTCGAGCACTTCGTGCAGACGGAGCGGGAACCGAGTGCCCGTGATCGCCAGGTGCTGGAACAGCTGCTGACCTACGGCGGCGGCACCGCCGATGAAGGGCATGGCCGATTGATCCTGGTGGTCCCCCGTATCGGCACCATCTCCCCCTGGTCCAGCAAGGCCACCGATATCGCCCGCAACTGCGGCCTGGACGGCGTGGTCAGACGCATCGAGCGGGGCACCGCCTGGTGGATCGACAGCGACACCCCCCTGGACGCCGAGGCCCTGGCACGCATCCTGCCCCTGCTGCACGACCGCATGACAGAAACCGTCCTCCATGAACGGGACGAGGCGGTGACCCTGTTCTCCAACGCGGCGCCGGCACCGCTGCGGACGATCCCCCTGGGGGACGACCCCCATGGCGTCCTGGCCCGGGTGAACGGGGAACTGGGCCTGGCACTGACCCAGGACGAGATCGACTACCTGGCCGATGCCTACGAGGCCCTGGGCCGGGATCCCTCCGACGTGGAACTGATGATGTTTGCCCAGGCCAATTCGGAGCACTGCCGCCACAAGATCTTCAACGCGGACTGGGTGATCGACGGCAAGCCCCAGGAAAAAACCCTGTTTGCCATGATCCGCAACACCCATGCCCATGCCCCGGAAGGCATCCTCTCCGCCTACCGGGACAACGCTTCGGTGATCCAGGGCCACAAGGCCCGACGCCTGACCCCGGACCCTGTGAGCGGTGAATACCGGGATCAACCGCTGGACCTGCCCATCATCATGAAGGTGGAGACCCACAACCACCCCACCGCCATCTCCCCGTTCCCCGGTGCCGCCACCGGTTCCGGCGGCGAGATCCGCGACGAGGGCGCTACCGGCCGGGGGTCCAAGCCCAAGGCGGGACTCACCGGGTTCTCGGTGTCCAACCTGCGCATCCCCGGTTTCGAGCAGCCCTGGGAACAGGACTTCGGCAAGCCCGAGCGCATCGAATCCGCTCGCCAGATCATGCTGGACGGCCCCATCGGCGCCGCCGCCTTCAACAATGAATTCGGCCGTCCCGCCCTGGCGGGTTATTTCCGCACCTACGAGGCCCTGGTGCCCGGCGCGGGAGAACCGGAACTCAAGGGCTATCACAAGCCCATCATGATCGCCGGCGGCGTCGGCAGCATTCGCGCCGAGCACGTGGAGAAGCTGGCCCTGCCGGAAGGCACCCCCGTGGTGGTGCTGGGCGGCCCGGCCATGCTCATCGGCCTGGGCGGCGGCGCCGCCTCCTCCATGGCCAGTGGCGAGAGCGCCCTGGAACTGGATTTCGCCTCCGTGCAGCGGGGCAATCCGGAGATCGAGCGCCGCTGCCAGGAGGTCATCGACCGCTGTACCGCCCTGGGCGCGGATAACCCCATCCTCTCCATCCATGACGTGGGGGCCGGTGGCCTGTCCAATGCCATCCCCGAGATCCTCAACGATGCCGGCCGCGGCGGCAGCATCGAACTGCGCACCGTGCCCTCCGACGAGCCGGGCCTGTCCCCCATGGAGATCTGGTGCAACGAGGCCCAGGAACGTTACGTCCTGGCCATCGACGCCCGCCGCCTGGAGGCCTTCACCGCCCTGTGCGAACGGGAGCGGGCGCCCTTTGCCGTGGTGGGCACGGCCACCGCCGAACAGCGTCTATTGGTGGGCGATGCCCTGTTCGCCAATCACCCCGTGGACCTGCCCATGGAAGTGCTGCTGGGCAAGCCCCCGAAGATGCTTCGGGACGTGCATCATCGCAGTTTCCAGAAACCGGAGGTGGATACCTCGGTCATGGATCTGGGCGAGGCCGTGCGCCGGGTACTGCGTCTGCCCGCCGTGGCCTCCAAGTCCTTCCTCATCACCATTGGCGACCGCACCGTGACCGGGCTCGTGACCCGGGATCAGATGGTCGGCCCCTGGCAGGTGCCGGTGGCGGACGTGGCGGTCACCGCCAGCGATTACTGGTCTTACACCGGCGAAGCCATGGCCATGGGGGAACGCACCCCCATCGCCCTGGTGCATCCCGCCGCTTCCGGCCGCATGGCCATCGGCGAGGCCATCACCAACATGGCCGCGGCGGCGGTGGATGACCTGTCCCTGATCCGTCTCTCCGCCAACTGGATGGCCGCGGCGGGTCATCCGGGGGAGGACGCGGCCCTGTTCGACACCGTCAGGGCCGTGGGAGAGGAACTGTGCCCCCGCCTGGGCATTGCCATTCCGGTGGGCAAGGACTCCCTGTCCATGCGCACGGTCTGGCAACAGGACGGCGAGGCGCGGGTGATGACCGCGCCCCTGTCCCTGATCATCTCCGCCTTTGCCCCGGTGAGCGACGTGCGCAACACCCTCACGCCGGCGCTGGTCACCGACCAGGGCGATACCGACCTGATCCTCATCGACCTGGGCAAGGGCCAGCGCCGTCTGGCCGGTTCCGCCCTGGCCCAGGTGTTCGGCCAGGTGGGGCATCATGCCCCGGATCTGGATGATCCGGACATGCTCAAGCGCTTCTTCGCCGCGATTCAGGAACTCAATCGGGAGGGCTACCTGCTGGCCTATCACGACCGCTCCGACGGCGGGCTGCTGGCTACCCTGTGCGAGATGGCCTTTGCCGGCCGCACCGGCGTCACCGTCCATCTGGATGACCTGGGCGAGGACGACCACGCGGCCCTGTTCTGCGAGGAACTGGGGGCGGTGGTGCAGGTGCATCATGACGCCGTGGAAGATGTGCTGGCGGTACTCCATGGCGCCGGTCTGGGCCATCACAGCCACGTCATCGGCACCCTCAACGACGACCAGGCCATCGTCCTGCGTCGGGGCCACGACACCCTGTTCCAGGCCCCCCGCGGCGAGCTGTACCAGTGCTGGGCCGAAACCAGTTACCGCATGCAGGCCCTGCGGGATGATCCCGACTGCGCCCGGGAAGCCTTCGAGGCGCTGGCCGACGACGGCGACCCCGGCCTGTCCTCGGTGCTGGGCTTTGATCCGTCCGAGGACCCGGCCCTGCCGTTCATCCAGACCGGCACCCGTCCCCGGGTGGCGATCCTGCGGGAGCAGGGGGTGAACGGTCAGGTGGAGATGGCCGCGGCCTTCCACCTGTCCGGCTTTGCCGCCGTGGACGTGCACATGACCGACCTCATCGAGGGTCGGGTGGATCTGGCGGACTTCCGCGGCCTGGTGGCCTGCGGCGGTTTCTCTTACGGCGACGTGCTGGGCGCCGGTGGCGGCTGGGCCCGTTCCATCCTGTTCAACCCCCGCCTGCGGGAGGCCTTCCAGACCTTCTTCCACCGGTCGGACACCTTCTCCCTGGGGGTGTGCAACGGCTGCCAGATGCTGTCCCAGCTCAAGGACCTGATTCCCGGTGCCGGACACTGGCCCCGTTTCGAGCGCAACCGCTCGGAGCAGTTCGAGGCCCGCCTGTCCCTGGTGGAAGTGATGCCCAGCCCCTCGGTGCTGCTCAGGGGCATGGAAGGCTCCCGGTTGCCTATCGCCGTGGCCCACGGCGAGGGCAGGGCGGACTTCGGCGGCGACTCGGCCGAAGGGGTGATGGACTCGGGGCTGGTGTCCCTGCGCTATGTGGACAATCGGGGCGAGCCGGCCCGGCGCTATCCGGCCAACCCCAACGGTTCGCCCCTGGGCATCACCGGGCTGACCACGGAGGATGGCCGGGTGACCATCATGATGCCCCACCCGGAGCGGGTGTTCCGCACCGTGCAGTATTCCTGGCATCCCCGTGACTGGGCCGAGGACGGCCCGTGGTTGCGGATGTTCAGAAATGCCCGGGTCTGGGTGGGCTGATGCCGAAGGCCGCCCCCCAGGTCTCCCTCATCATTCCCGCCTGGAACGAGGCCGAGCTGCTGGGGCGCACCCTGGACAACCTCCGGCAGGCCTGTGACGGCCTGCCGGAGTCGTATGAAATCATCGTCGTCGACAACGATTCCGACGATGACACCCCCGACATCGCCCGGGCGGCGGGTGCCGTCGTGGTGCATGAGCCGGTGCGTCGTATCGCCCGCGCCCGCAATGCGGGGGCCAAAGTGGCGCGGGGGCATTGGCTGATCTTCGTGGATGCCGATACCTGGCCGTCCCGGGCGCTGCTGCGGGCCAGCCTGGACGCCCTGGCCTCGGGGGAGGTCTGCGCCGGGGGTGCCCGGCTGGAGTTCGACCACCTGGAGTACGGGTTCTATCGTCTGGGGAGCCGGTTCTGGAACTGGCTGTCCCTGAGACTGGGGCTGGTGGCCGGGTGCTATGTCTTCTGCACCCGGGAGGCCTTCCAGGCCGTGGGCGGCTTCAGTGAAAAGGTCTATGCGGGGGAGGAGGTGTTCCTGTCCCGCCGCCTCAAGCGCTGGGGGCGTCGCCACGGGCAGCGGTTTCACGTGCTGCCGGAACCGACGGTGCGGACCTCAGGGCGCAAGGCCCAGTGGTTTTCTCCCTGGCAGCATTTTCTGGTGACGGCAACGGTGCTGCTGGTGCCCTTTGCCCTGCGCTCCCGCCGCCTCACCTGGTTCTGGTACCGCAGGCCGACACAAAAGCCCTGAGGGGCGCTACATCAGGCTCACCTTCACCCGATACACCCCGCCGATCACCAGGTGCTCTCCCTCGCCCTGCAACACCCCCGGCAACAGGTCCTGGAAGCAGCAGACCTTGGCCGTCGGCACCTTCACCGTCAGGATGTAATCCCCGAATTCGTCCGCCCGTTCCCGCACCGCGCTGAAGGCATTCACATTATTCAATAGCATCAGGGCCTCGCCGCCGGGCAGACGGGCCAGTACCTCGTGGTCCGCCAGTCGATTCACGCCGCGATACAGGGTGAGATGGGTGCGCTCGGGTGCCCGCCGCCGCAGCTCGTACTGGGTATAGGAGTACAGCAGGTCCAGCTGTGATTCCAGGGCGTTGGTGTTGTAGACCCCGCCTGCCCGTTCCTGCATGAACCGCCCATAGGCCAGTGACTCCGCATCCGGCAGGGGTTCCCGATGAAAGCGGGTGATCAACCCGAAACGGGATTCCACCCAGCCCTTGAGGACCGCCGCCTCCCGGCCGTCCGGGTTGAACCACCAGCCCCGGAGGGTGCGCAGGTAGTCTGCCCGCGCCCGACCACCTTCTTCCCCCTCCGCCAGCCCGCAGGCTGCCGGATCATCCAGGCAGAAATGACCGCGCATGTAGGCCATGAAGTCATGGATGCGGACCGCCGGCCCATCCAGTCTGTCCAGGTGACGCCACAAATCTCCATGCAGTGCCCGCACCCCGTCCAGTTCCAGCGGGGCAGGGTGGTCCTGAAAGGTGAGACTGCCCAGGATCACCGCGGGCAGATTGCAGCGATTGATGGGCAGACGGGCTTCGGCGGGCAGGGAAGGGGGCGGCGGGGTGTCGTTATCCATACAGAACCGGGGTCTTTGTCGTGTATCTCACGTGCAATGTCGGACTGCCTCAATGGTGTTTTTATTTATTAAACAGTGGCTTATGAGTTTATTTTGCGCTTGGCACGGGGTTTGCTGAACACAGGTTGCACGCACACCCAATCGCAACAGTCAGGCAGAGGAGAACAAAGCCATGGCCCTTCGTCAATGTGCAATCTACGGTAAAGGTGGTATCGGCAAGTCCACCACCACCCAGAACCTGGTCGCGGCCCTGGCCGAGGCCGGCAAGAAGATCATGATCGTCGGCTGCGACCCCAAGGCCGACTCCACCCGTCTGATCCTGCACGCCAAGGCCAGGAAACCATCATGCAGATGGCCGCCGATGCCGGCAGCGTGGAAGACCTGGAACTGGAAGACGTGCTCAAGACCGGTTATGCCGGCATCAAGTGCGTCGAGTCCGGCGGTCCCGAGCCGGGCGTGGGTTGCGCCGGTCGCGGCGTCATCACCGCCATCAACTTCCTGGAAGAGGAAGGCGCCTATGAAGAAGACCTGGACTTCGTCTTCTACGACGTGCTCGGCGACGTGGTCTGCGGTGGTTTCGCCATGCCCATCCGCGAAAACAAGGCCCAGGAGATCTACATCGTGGTCTCCGGCGAGATGATGGCCATGTTCGCGGCCAACAACATCGCCAAGGGCATCGTGAAGTATGCCAGCTCCGGCAGCGTCCGTCTGGCCGGCCTGATCTGCAACAGCCGCAACACCGACCGCGAAGACGAACTGATCATCGCCCTGGCCGAAAAGCTGGGCACCCAGATGATCCACTTCGTGCCCCGCGACAACGTGGTGCAGCGGGCCGAAATCCGCCGCATGACCGTGATCGAGTACGACCCCAAGGCCAAGCAGGCCGACGAATACCGGGCCCTGGCCCGCAAGGTCATCGACAACAAGCTGTTCGTGGTCCCCACCCCCTGCACCATGGATGAACTGGAAGACCTGTTGATGGAGTTCGGCATCCTCGACGCGGAAGACGAGAGCATCGTCGGCAAGACCGCGGAAGAAGAAGCCACCGCATAAGGGGCTGGGCCGGAAGGGAGGTGCCCCGAGGGGGGCCTTCCGCTGGCAGGCGCGCCGCAACGCGGCGTGTTCATGAGCATTCCACCTGGCGCGTGTCCACGGATAAGTGGCGGCGCAAGAGGAGCAAATCGCAATGTGCGCAATGAAACGCGAAGAAGCCGAGGCCCTGATCCAGGAAGTCCTCGAGGTCTATCCGGAGAAGGCCCGGAAGGACCGTGCCAAGCACCTGGCCGTCAGTGACCCCAATGTCGAACAGGCCAAGAAGTGCATCGTCTCCAACCGTAAGTCGGTGCCCGGGGTGATGACCATCCGCGGTTGTGCCTACGCCGGTTCCAAGGGCGTGGTCTGGGGACCCATCAAGGACATGGTCCATATTTCCCACGGCCCCGTCGGCTGCGGCCAGTATTCCCGCGCCGGTCGCCGCAACTACTACACCGGCCATACCGGCATCAACGCCTTCGGCACCATGAACTTCACCTCGGACTTCCAGGAGAAGGACATCGTCTTCAGCGGCGACAAGAAGTTGGAAAAGCTCATCGACGAGATCCAGACCCTGTTTCCCCTGCACAAGGGCATCAGCATCCAGTCCGAGTGTCCGGTGGGCCTGATCGGTGACGACATCGAGTCCGTCTCCAAGAAGAGGGCCAAGGAACTGGACAAGCCGGTGGTGCCGCTGCGCTGCGAAGGCTTCCGTGGCGTGTCCCAGTC
Source organism: Ectothiorhodospira sp. PHS-1 (assembly GCF_000225005.1). Classification (NCBI taxonomy): domain Bacteria; kingdom Pseudomonadati; phylum Pseudomonadota; class Gammaproteobacteria; order Chromatiales; family Ectothiorhodospiraceae; genus Ectothiorhodospira; species Ectothiorhodospira sp. PHS-1. Next base: position 36,688 of record NZ_AGBG01000026.1, read on the forward strand.
CCTGGGTCACCACATCGCCAACGATGCCATCCGCGACTGGGTACTGCCCAACCGCGATGACGACACCAGCTTCGAATCCACCCCCTACGACGTGGCCCTGACCGGTGACTACAACATCGGCGGCGACGCCTGGGCCTCCCGCATCCTGCTGGAGGAAATGGGCCTGCGGGTGGTGGCCCAGTGGTCCGGCGACGGCACCATTTCCGAGCTGGAACTGGCCCCCAAGGCCAAGGTGAACCTGCTGCACTGCTATCGCTCCATGAACTACCTGGCCCGCCACATGGAAGAGAAGTACGGCATTCCGTGGATGGAATACAACTTCTTCGGCCCCACCAAGATCGCCGAGAGCCTGCGCAAGATTGCCGCGCTGTTCGACGAGAAGATCCAGGAAGGGGCGGAGCGGGTGATTGCCAAGTACACCTCCGAGATGAACACCATCATCGAGAAGTACCGTCCGCGCCTGGAAGGCAAGAAGGTGATGCTCTATGTGGGTGGCCTGCGCCCCCGTCACGTGGTGGGCGCCTACGAGGACCTGGGCATGGAAGTGGTGGGTGCCGGTTACGAGTTCGCCCACAACGACGACTACGACCGCACCATCAAGGACCTGGGTGAAGGCACCCTGCTGTATGACGACGTCACCGGCTATGAGCTGGAGGAGTTCGTCAAGCGGGTACGGCCCGACCTGGTGGGTTCCGGGATCAAGGAGAAATACATCTTCCAGAAGATGGGCATTCCCTTCCGGCAGATGCACTCCTGGGATTATTCCGGTCCCTACCACGGCTATGACGGCTTTGCCATCTTCGCCCGGGACATGGACATGACCCTGAACAATCCCTGCTGGGACAAGCTACAGGCCCCGTGGAAGAAGGCCGCAGCGGCTGCCAAGGCCGCCTGAACCTGACCGTGGCGCCGCCGCAATCGGCGCCACGGCCACCGACAGATGTCATTCCAGACCGTTCGTCCACAGATTGGTGGCGCGGCAGGAGAAATCACCATGAGCCAGAACGCAGACAACATCAAGCCCTGCTACCCCCTGTTCCAGAGCGAGGAGTATCAGGAAGTCCTGGCCCGCAAGCGGGCCGTTGCCGAGGAGGCGCACAGCCCCGAAAAGGTACAGGAAGTCTTTCAGTGGACCACCACGGAAGAGTACAAGGAACTGAACTTCCAGCGCGAGGCCCTGACCGTGGACCCGGCCAAGGCCTGCCAGCCCCTGGGTTCGGTGCTGTGCTCCCTGGGTTTCGAAAACACCCTGCCTTACGTGCACGGTTCCCAGGGTTGCGTGGCCTATTTCCGCACCTACTTCAACCGCCATTTCCGCGAGCCCATCGCCTGCGTCTCCGACTCCATGACCGAGGACGCCGCCGTGTTCGGTGGGCAGAAGAACATCATGGAAGGCCTGCAGAACGCCAAGGCCCTGTACAAGCCGGCCATGATCTCCATCTCCACCACCTGCATGGCCGAGGTCATCGGTGACGACCTCAACGCCTTCATCGGCAACGCCCGCAAGGAAGGCTACATCCCCGAGGACTTCCCCACGCCCTATGCCCATACGCCGTCCTTCGTGGGCAGCCATACCACCGGCTGGGACAACATGTTCGAGGGCACCATCCGCTACTTCACCGTCAACGACATGGAAGGCAAGGAGCCTGGCAAGAACGGCAAGCTCAATCTGGTGCCGGGTTTCGAGACCTACCTGGGCAACTACCGGGTGATGAAGCGCATGATGAAGGAAATGGGCGTGGACGCCACCTTGCTGTGCGACCCGGAAGAAGTGCTGGACACCCCGGCCGACGGCGAATACCGCATGTACGCCGGCGGCACCACCCAGGAAGAACTCAAGGATGCCCCCAACGCCCGGGACACCATCCTGCTGCAGCCCTGGCAACTGGAAAAGACCAAGAAGTACGTGCAGGGCACCTGGAACCATGAAGTGCCCAAGCTGAACATCCCCATGGGTCTGGAGTGGACCGACGAGTTCCTGATGAAGGTCTCGGAGATCACCGGCCAGCCGATCCCCGCCTCCCTGGAAAAGGAACGGGGCCGTCTGGTGGACATGATCACCGATTCCCACACCTGGCTGCACGGCAAGACCTACGCCCTGTACGGGGACGCGGACTTCGTCATGGCATGGCCAAGTTCCTGATGGAGCTGGGCGCCGAGCCCAGGCACATCCTGGTGCACCATGCCAACAAGCGCTGGAAGAAGGCGATGGAGAAGATCCTCTCCGAGAGCCCCTACGGCGCCCGCAGCGAAGTGCACGTCAACCGGGACCTGTGGCACCTGCGTTCCCTGGTGTTCACCGACAAGCCGGACTTTTTGATCGGCAACTCCTACGGCAAGTTCATCCAGCGCGACACGCTGGCCAAGGGCAAGGAGTTTGAGGTACCGCTGGTGCGGATCGGTTTCCCCATCTTCGACCGCCACCACCTGCACCGCATGACCACCCTGGGCTATGAGGGCGGCATGTACATCCTCACCACCCTGGTGAATGCAGTGCTGGAGCGTCTGGACGAAGAGACCCGCATCATGGGCGACACGGACTACAACTACGATCTGGTTCGCTGATCCACCCGCGCCCCACTCCAACCCCTCTCCCCCCTGGGGGAGAGGGGCTCACTTCGCCGGAGAGCACACCATCATGCCCAGCGTCATGATCAACAAGACCGAAGCCGGGGGCCTGACCCTCTACGTCCCCAAGAAGGATCTGGAGGAGATGATCGTCTCCATGGAACACGAGGGCCCCGGCCGCTGGGGCGGGGAACTGACCCTGGCGGACGGTTCCCGCTATTACCTGGAGCCCATGGACGCGGCGCCCCGGCTGCCCATCACGCTGCGCGTCAAGCGCCTTTGATAGTGAACCGGGTCAATGAATGCGCCAGATACCGACACCAGCAGGAGATCCTCATGTCACCCGACATCCTCAACCGTGAATGCGCCCTGCGCATCGCTCTGGCGAGCCGGGTCCTGCCCGGGGTGCAGCTACCGCGCCTGATCGAGGCCATCATCGAGAAGGTGGATGCCCCCATCCGGGAGGACGGCCTGGCCCGGCTCACCGTGGCGGATCTGCGCCAGGCCCTCAAGCGTCCCAAGTCGGAATCGGAGGAGGAGGGCGGCCCCGGGGACGAGGCCCTGGAAATGGCCGTTCGTTATCTCAGTGGGGAACGGGACGTGGAGCCCGGATTGCCCACCATCGAGGACTACGTGCCCGGTGACATGGCGGATTCCGTGCGTATCGCCATGGCCTCCAATACCGGGGAAAAGCTGGACGGACATTTTGGTTCCTGCCTGCGGTTTCTGGTTTATCAGGTATCCGCCACTGAATCCCGCCTGGTGGACATCCGCGAGACGGAAACCGCGGATCTGAGCGATGATCGCAACGCCGCCCGTGCTGCGATGGTGAATGACTGCCAAGTATTATATATCCAGGGCATCGGTGGTCCCGCCGCCGCCAAGGTGATCCGCGCCGGGGTACACCCGGTGAAGTTCCCTCGGGGCAGCGTGGCAGCGGAAGTCATCACCCAGTTGCAGGATGTCCTCAAAGGTTCCCCCCCGCCCTGGCTGGCCAAGTCCATGGGACGCCAGCCGCAGACGCTGGAAAAGTTCCGTACCGGGCTGGAAGCCTGAATGAATCTCTCTACGCCCTTCTCCCCCCGGGGGAGAAGGGCCGGGGATGAGGGGCGACCCATCCTCCGCAATGACACCCTTGCTCCAATCCTCCCACCATTGTCACATTCGCAACAATCCCTCCGTTCCTGAAAGTCTTGAATAAACAATGGCTTGACGCCATTATTCAGCCTGGCCCGCTCCTTGCATTTCATCACCTCAACAACGCGCCAAACGCGGAGGCAAGGCATGAAGGCACAGGACATCAAGGCACTGCTGGACGAACCGGCCTGTGCCCACAACACCCACAAGCCCAAGGGCGGCTGCACCCGGCCCAAGCCCGGCGCCACCGCCGGCGGTTGCGCCTTCGACGGCGCCCAGATCGCCCTGCTGCCGGTGGCCGATGTGGCCCATATCGTCCACGGCCCCATCGCCTGCGCCGGTAACACCTGGGACAACCGGGGTACCCGCTCCTCCGGTGGCCCGGACCTGTTCCGCCTGGGCATGACCACCGACCTCACCGAACAGGACGTGATCATGGGCCGCTCCGAAAAACGCCTGTTCCACGCCATCCGCCAGGCCGTGGAGGCCCACCGACCCCCAGCGGTGTTTGTCTACAATACCTGCGTCACCGCCCTCATCGGCGATGACGTGGATGCCGTCTGCAAGGCCGCCCAGGAACGCTTCGGGGTACCGGTGGTGCACGTGGATGCCGCCGGTTTCTACGGCTCCAAGAACCTGGGCAATCGCATCGCCGGCGAGACCATGGTGAAGAAGGTGGTGGGTACCCGGGAGCCGGACCCCATCCCGGCGTCCGCGACACGCCCCGGCATCCGGGTCCATCAGGTCAACCTCATCGCCGAATACAACATCGCCGGTGAGTTCTGGCACGTGCTGCCCCTGTTCGACGAGCTGGGCCTGCGCATCCTCTGCACCCTGTCCGGGGACGCCCGCTTCCACCAGATCCAGTCCATGCACCGCAGCCAGGCCAACATGCTGGTCTGCTCCAAGGCCATGATCAACGTGGCCAGAAAGCTGGAAGAGCGCTACGGCATCCCCTGGTTCGAGGGCAGCTTCTACGGCGTGCAGGACATGTCCCAGGCCCTGCGGGATTTTGCCTGCCTGATCGATGATCCGGATCTGACCCGGCGCACCGAGGACCTCATCGCCCGGGAAGAATCCCGCATTCATGCCGCCCTGGAACCCTGGCGGGACCGCCTGCGGGGCAAGCGGGTGCTGCTCTACACCGGTGGCGTCAAGTCCTGGTCGGTGGTATCCGCCCTGCAGGATCTGGGCATGACCGTGGTGGCCACCGGCACCCGCAAGTCCACGGATGCCGACAAGGCCCGCATTCGCCAGCTGATGGGGGAGGACGCGGTCATGATCGAGGACGGCAGTCCCGCCAACCTGCTGCGCATCTATGAAGAAACCCGGGCCGACATGCTCATCGCCGGCGGCCGCAACCTCTATACCGCCCTCAAGGCCCGCATGCCCTTCCTGGACATCAACCAGGAACGGGAACACGCCTACGCCGGCTACGAGGGGATGCTGGAACTGGCCCGTCAGCTGGCCATCACCCTGGAAAGCCCCATCTGGCCCCGGGTCCGTGAACCCGCCCCCTGGGATGCCGACGGCATGCCCGCCACCTCGGAGGTCCGCTGACATGCCTGAAATCCTCAAGCGCAACAAGGCCCTGTCCGTCAGCCCCCTCAAGGCCAGCCAGCCCCTGGGGGGTGCCCTGGCGTTCCTGGGCATGGATCGGACCATGCCCATGTTCCATGGCGCCCAGGGCTGTACCGCCTTTGCCAAGGTGTTTCTGGTGCGCCACTTCCGGGAACCCATCCCCCTGCAGACCACCGCCATGGATCAGGTGAGCGCGGTCATGGGCGCCGACGAGGCCCTGGTGGAAGGCCTGGCCACCATTTGCAACAAGTCCGCGCCGGCCCTGATCGGCATCGTCACCACCGGACTGTCGGAAACGGAAGGGGCCGACATCCATCGGGTGGTGCGGGAGTTCCGGATGCAGCATCCCGAGTTTGCCCAGGTGGCGGTGGTGCCGGTGAACACCCCGGATTATTGCGGCTCGGCGGAGACCGGCTTTGCCCTGGCGGTGACCGCCCTCATCGACACCCTGGTGCCCGAGGCGAAGGCGGCCGGGACGGTCCCCGGCAGTCGGCCCCGGCAGCTTAACGTGCTGGCCGGGTCAAGCCTGACCCCGGGCGACGTGGACCATCTCAAGGAGATCATCGAGGCGTTCGACCTGGAACCAGTGGTCCTGCCGGATCTGTCCGCCTCCCTGGACGGTCATCTGGACCAGGCCCGTCTGTCCGCCCTGACCACCGGCGGCACGCCCCTGTCCGCACTGGCCACGCTGGGGAATGCCCAGGCCACCCTGGTGGTGGGTGCCTCCATGGCGACGGCGGCGGACCTGCTCAAGGCCCGTACCGGCGTGCCGGATCTGCGTTTTGACGGCCTGATGGGCATGGATGCCACGGATGAACTGCTGCTGACCCTGTCCCGGCTCAGCGGCCGGCCGGTGCCGGTCCGGTTGCGCCGCCAGCGCGCCCGTCTGCAGGACGCCATGCTCGACACCCATTTCATGATGGGACTGGCACGCATTGCCGTGGCCGGCGAAGCGGACCTGCTGGCGGGGTTTTCGGCCCTGCTGCGGGAAGTGGGCAGCGAGGTGGTGGCCGCCGCCGTGCCCGTCAAGGCGCCGGTACTGGATCGCCTTTCAGTACGCACCATCAAGATCGGCGACCTGGAAGATCTGGAGGCCATGGCCCGGCAGCAGGGAGCGGAACTGCTCATTGCCAATGCCCATGGGGTGGCCTCGGCCCAGCGGCTGGGCATCCCCCTGCTGCGGGCCGGGTTCCCCCAGTACGACTGGCTGGGCGGCTTCCAGCGGACCTGGATCGGTTATGGGGGTGCCCAGCAGGCCCTGTTCGATCTGGCCAACCTGCGGGTGGCGTCCCACCACGGCGTGACCCCCTACCGCTCCATCTACGACCGTTCCCCCGACACCGACCTTCCGGAGGGTCCTCGCCATGGGACTTCAGCGTCGCCTGCAGGTGGTTACGCCGCCTGTCACTGAGACCGCCGCCATGTCATCGCCAGCCCCGGTTCTGATTGCCTTTGCCAGTACGGACCTCAAACGGGTGGACCAGCATTTCGGGTCCGCCCAGTGCCTGGCCATCTACCGCCTGGAAAGCGAGGGCAGTGCACTGGTGGAGGCCGTGCAGTTCGGCATGCAGGCCCGGGACGGCCATGAGGACAAGCTGATGGCCAAGTTCGATGCCCTGCAAGGCTGTGCCGCCGTGTACTGCGAAGCGGCGGGCGCCTCGGCGGTCAAGCAACTCCTGGCCCTGGGGGTACAACCCCTGAAGGTGGCCCACGGGACCCGCATCGGTCCGCTGCTGGGCGAGCTTCAGGACGTGATTCGGGACGGTTGTCCGCCGCCCTGGCTGGCCAAGGCCATGCAGCAGGGACGTTCGGACCCGGACCGGTTTGACGCCATGGCCGCCGAGCCATGGGAAGAAGAAGCCTGATCCATCAACCTGTGGACATTTGGGGAAGACATCCATGAGCAACACCACCGCTGATCCCATTCTGGAAACTGATTTCATGAAGGAGATGGTTCGCCAGATGCGGGCCCTGGACACCTTCGGCACCCGGGATGGGCAATCCGACGAAGCGCTGCTGTCCAAATTCGTCATCACCCCGGAAAAGCGCAAGGAGATCCCCCTGGTCGCCGACATGGACCGGGCCACCCTGGCACGGGTGAATGCGTTCTACAACGCCGTCGCGGTGCTGATCGAGAAGGAATGCGGCCGCATGGCCACGGTCATGCTCAGCCTGAACGGGGAGGGTTTTGGCCGCGTGATCATTTCCGTGGGCAAGCTGCTGGTGGTGGACAAGACCCTGCGTGACGTTCATCGCTTCGGTTTCGACAGCCTGTCGAAGATGAAGACCGAGGCGGACAAGCTCCTGTCGGTGGCCCTGAACATCGTCGGCGATCACCCGGACGTGGCGGGGATGTAACGAACCAGCCCTTTCATCCAAAAGGGGCATGACAAACAAGCCCCTCTCCCCTTGTGGGAGAGGGGTTGGGGTGAGGGGAAGGCCCACGGCACGGTGCCACGCCCATCNCNCNCNCNCNCNCGCGCGCGACGACGACGACGACGACGACGACGACGACGACGACGACGACGACGACGAC
>NZ_AGBG01000025.1:0-46503 GCF_000225005.1 Ectothiorhodospira sp. PHS-1
GCGTTCCCCCGCAGGTGCGGGGATGAACCGTGGTTCGGGCTGCACATCACCCGGGTGCCTGGTGCGTTCCCCGCAGGTGCGGGGATGAACCGAACCACACAAACGACTCATCCGTTACAAGCGTGCGTTCCCCGCAGGTGCGGGGATGAACCGCCGTCATGCCCGGCAGCGTCACCGCGCAGTGGGCGTTCCCCGCAGGTGCGGGGATGAACCGATCAGCTTAAATCTGATCTTCTTGGCGTCAATGCGTTCCCCGCAGGTGCGGGGATGAACCGTCCTCAAAGCCCCGGAAGGCGCTGACAAACAGGCGTTCCCCGCAGGTGCGGGGATGAACCGCTGGTGACGCTTCAGGGTGGTCCACTCGATCTGCGTTCCCCGCAGGTGCGGGGATGAACCGCCAGTGATGCCCGCATGGTCGCCGGTGATGTGGCGTTCCCCGCAGGTGCGGGGATGAACCGGGCCTACCCGCGGTGTTTCCAAGAAGGGTCAGGGGATGAACCGCTCGCTCTGAAGACGTTTTACTTAAACTCCGGCGACTGATGCCGATCCGTCCCCGGGCCCTACGTCCACAACGATTCGTGGTATGACCACAACGGCTCGATGTAACCGGATCGACTGCTAGGGAGTATAGCTTTGATCGAAGTGCAGATCGATGGCGCCGAACCGACCGCCGCGCTGGAGCGCCTGGCCCAGGGCACCGGTAATTCCCAGCTTGTCCTGGATGAGGCGGGCGAACTCCTGTGCACACCACTCGGCGCCACTTTATCGACAAGCAGGCGCCGGACGGCAGCCCTTGGCCCGCCGCAACTACTCACGCCCCCTGCCTATCACTGTGTTTGGCGCACGCAAGAAGCGCAGAGTACTGCTGACGTTGGAAACGATTTCTATTGGCAGGAAAAAGCAGGAGTGACTTGGCCGCCCCATGCCCGGCCAAGTCGCCACAGGCGTATAGCCGAAGGAAATGACCTGACGGCACCCCTGCCGCAACGTCCGCAACGTTTCGTGGTATGAGCACGACGGTCCGATGTGCTCGCCAAGTCCGATCAGAGTATAGCAAGTGATCGAACTGCAGATCGATGCCAGAGGTGACCGCCGCGCTGGAGTGCCTGAGTCAGGCGACCGGAGTCCTGAAAACCCATGATTATGTGTGGATAAACCGTTCGGCTGGATGAGCCGCTTCGCCGACATCATGCGTTCCCCGCAGGTGGCCTCGACAGTGTCGGTGGTTATCCTTATTCTCAATTCCCAGATTCGGGTCGGACATGCGGGGTGACTCGTGAAATTAGTGCTTCAAGGCGCTCTGCTCATGCTGGCCGCCATAGGGTTGGCTGCAGCCTCGGTGGATCTGGCGGTGATGGTTTTGTTCGCCGCCCTGGGCGTGATCGTTACGGGTTTGGTTCGGGCGTTTTTGACATAGGTGGGTGTCGGTGGTGCACGGGTTCGAACCGGACATCTCGCGCAGGGCGCTTTGCCTCCCCCAGGGAGGATCACCACCGCACCCGCTGTCGAGCATAGCTTGCGGCCATTACATGCCTCAACTTTAGTATTCCACGCCCCCGGCCATCTCACAGGCAGGCAGTCAGCGCACGGGGATCATCTGTCTACAGGATCGGCCCCGACTCCTTTCCCGGAACGACCCGCCGCGCACTTGAACTGCTGACGAACGCCCTGAAGCCCAAGTATTCCTGCTGGGCCTGCCGGAAGGATTCCGTGTAGGAGTCCAGGCGGGCACGATCGGTCCCTATCGTCTCAATGGGCTCCACCTGGCCGAGACGGTCTCCAATCTCGGTTCCCATCATGGCCTGATCGGTTATCATTACTGCGTACCTGCCGTAATGGCGCATCACGTGGTATATCCGCCATGTCTTTGCCGTTGTCTGGTCCCATCCGTCTAGGTCTGATGGCCCCTCTGACCGGGATTGCCGGTCTTTATGGCGAGGAAATCTGCCGGGCCGCCCGAATGGCCGTGGACGAGGTCAACGAAAGCGGCGGCCTTCTGGGGCGTCCCCTGGAACTGGTGATCGAGGATGACGGCAGTCAGCCCGAAACGGCGGTGCCCGCTGCCCAGCGCCTGGTGGACGAGCATGGCTGCGTGGCCATGATCGGCAACCTGCTGTCCAATTCCCGCATTGCCGTGGCCACCCGGGTGGCCACGCCCCGGCGCGTGCCCCTGCTGAATTTTTCCTTCTATGAGGGCAGCATTCACGAGCCCTTCTTCTTCAGTTTTTCCGCTCTGCCCAATCAGCAGATCGAGCCCATGATTCCATTCATGGCCCGGCGTCATGGCTTGAAGATGTTTTTTGCCGGCAATAACTACGAATGGCCCCGGGGTTCCATCGATGCCGCCAAGCGGGCCTTGCTCGCGCTGGGGGGAGACGTGGTGGGGGAGGAGTACTTGCCCTTTGACGCGAGCGAACAGGATCTGGCGATCCTGTTGGAGCAGGTCGGTCGATCCGGCGCCGATGTGTTCGTACCCTATTTTGCCGGTCAGGATCAGGTCAGATTGTTCCGCCGTTGCGCCGCCATCGGACTGAATCGGCGCATGGCCCTGGTCACCGGTCATTTCGACGAAGTCATGGCCGGTCAGCTTTCCCGGGAGGCGCGCCAGGGCGTCTATGCCGTTAACAGTTATTTCATGTCGGTGGATACCCCGGCCAACCGCGACGTTCTCCGGCGTCTGTCCGGGCTGCCGGGCATGACCGGTATCTGGCCTCGGGGTAATGGTGTCCTCACCCATTTCGGCGAAGGTACCCATGTCTGTGTGCAGGTGTTTGCCCAGGCCGTCCGGCAAGCCGGCACGTGCGCGACGGATGCATTGTGTTCAGCCCTTGCCCGTGTGCGGGTATCGGCACCTCAGGGGCAAGTGAGTACGGATCCGGTACTGCGACATGCCGAGATCAACGCCTATCTGGCACGCTGCAATGGCGACGGCGGTTTCAGCATCATTGAAAGCTTCGGTCCCATTCCCCCGGAGATTCCTGAACGCTATCGGTTCTCTTCCCCGGTACCCGGTTTGCCGCCGCGGACTCCGCTCGGCCAGCTGATGGGCACCGTGACGGCCGAGGGTGGGGAAGTGGGCGGGTTGGCCCGGCACATCCTGGCCTGGGCGGATATTGCGATCCTGACGGCGGATGCGCAGGGAATCCTGACCCAGGTCAACCGTCGGGCCTGTGAACTGTTCGGCTATGAGGACGGTGAGCTGATCGGGCAGTCCGTGCATCTGCTGGTACCGCCGCACCTGCGGGAACGTCACGCCCAGGTTTACCGGAAATTCCTCGACGGCCCCGTGGAAGAGCGGCGCATGTCGGAACGGGCGGAAATCACCGGGTATCACAAGGATGGCAGTTTCCTGTCCCTGGAGGCTTCCATTGCCAAGTTCCATGAACAGGGTGTCTGGAATCTGGTGGTGACGGTGCTGGATATCTCCGCGCGCAAGCAGGCGGAGAAAGAGCTGCTCTGGCGTGCCACCCATGACGTTCTCACCGGCTTGCCCAACCGCGCCCTGATGCATGAGCGTCTGAGTAATGCCCTGGCACGTTCTCGCCGCCATGGTCTGAACGTCGCCCTGCTGCATCTGGGGCTGGATGGGTTCAAGCTGATCAATGACAGTCATGACCGGCAGACCGGTGATGCGCTGCTGATGGCGGTGACTCGACGGTTGCTGGAACAGGTCCGTCCCGGCGATACGGTGGCCTGCCTGGCCGGAGATGAGTTTGCGATCCTGGCGGAGCAGGTGGGTCAGCCGGCGGCCATCGCCGGTCTTGCCGAGCGTCTCAACGAGGCCATGCGCCAGCCGTTCGAGGTCAACGGAGTGCCGGTGATCGTGACCGCCAGCATCGGGGTGGCGACGGGGCAGGGCAGCACTCACAGTGCCGATGATGTCATGCGCTGCGCGGAGACGGCGTTGCATGCCCTCAAGCAGAAGGGGCGCGACGGGTGGCAATTTTTCAATGACTATCAGCATCACCAGGCCTTGCAGCGGCTGAACGTGACCCTGGGGTTGCGGCGTGCCATCGAGAATCAGGAATTGCAGGCCCGTTTCCAGCCCATTCTGTCTTCGGATCGTGGACGGATTGTCGGGGCTGAACTGTTGCTGCGCTGGTTTCCTCCCCAGGGGGAGGTGTCTCCGGCGGTCTTCATTCCCATTGCCGAGATGAGCGGTGCCATTTTGCCCATCGGCCTTTGGGTGTTTCGGACCGGGTGTCTGGCCGAGGTGGAATGGCGCCGTCGCTGGGGGGCGCAGGCACCATACGTCTCCGTCAACCTTTCTGCCCGTCAGTTGAGTGATGAGGCACTGGTGGACGATATGTCTCGCGTGCTGCAGGAAACTGCGGCCGATCCATCCCGTATCGTTCTGGAGGTGACGGAGACCGCATTGATGGCGGATATTGATGCCAACCTGCGGGTGCTTCGCCGGCTGGCGGATCTGGGGCTGCGCCTGGCCGTGGATGATTTCGGCACGGGGTATTCCTCTTTGGCTCAGCTGACGCGTCTGCCGGTCAGCATTCTGAAGATCGACCGTGCCTTTGTGGATGGGATCGAGACCCGTCATGAGAGCCGTGCCGTGGTCAGGGCCGTCATCGGTCTGGGACGATCTCTGGGCTTGACCCTGGTGGCGGAAGGGGTGGAGACCCAGGGGCAGCATCTGGAGTTGCTCAACGGAGGGTGCGGGCTGTTTCAGGGATATCTGTTCCATGCCCCCATGAAGCCGGAGGATTTCGTGCGCCTGATGGATGCACAATCTGACTTTGATCATGGGGAGGGTCAGGGCGAGGAAAGTTTCGTGCTGTATGTCAGTCGTGCCGTCGAGCCGCTGGATGGCGCTTCCCTGCAGGCGATTTTGCGAACCGCGCGCACCGCCAATGCCCGCTCCGGCGTGACCGGATTTCTGATTTATCAGGATGGCCAGTTCATGCAGATGCTGGAGGGGCCCAGGGCACGGGTGGATGCGACGATGGCACGGATCCGTCTGGATCCCCGGCATGAGAATGTCCACATCGTGGCGGAGGGGGAGATACGTTCAAGGGTGTTTTCGGACTGGAGCATGGGCTTTCGGGACATGTCCCGATCAAACGGAGCACCGGATTTCAGCCAGTGGCAGCGGCGCACCATCAGCCTGCTGGAACTGGCCGAGGATGCCCATACCTGCTATGCCTATATTTCAGCATTTGCCGGCAAGGCCGATACGGGTTTGGAGATGGATATTCCGGGGGCTTGCGCCAATCAATGTTGATGGTCTGAATCTTCCGGTTTTGCCCTGGCCGGCGACGAGCCGGCCAGGCTGGCGGATGCTCCCCTTCAGTCGGCCGGAGCCCGGCCTGGATTGCCGTCCACCCCTTTGAGTACCGGTTCGTTGAGGTCGGTGATGCGCACGGTCTGGTGATCCCGCAGATAATCGGCCACCACGTCCCAGATCTTGCGGCCGGTGTCTCCCATCGGCTGTTCCTGCACGCTGGCCCAGCCCGCCACCACATAGGTGCCGTTCGGGTCGATGGGCTTGCCGTCCAGTTCCATGGCCGTGATGCGTTCGCCGATGTCCCGGGTGGGGTCGATGGCGTAGCGCAGTCCGCCCACGCGCACCATGTCGCCGCCCTGCTGATAGAACGGATCCTTGTTGAACAGGTTGTCGGCCACGTCTTCAAGGATGGTCTTGATCATCTCGCCGCGCATTTCATTGCGGGTCACCGCCGGGTAGGTGAGTCCGGTCTGGTCCATCACATGCTCGAAGGTGATGGGCATGCCCGGCAGGACGGTGGTGCCCCAGCGGAAGCCGGGAGAAAACGAGATCTGGGCATCCACCTGTTCCATCAGGGCATCGCAGATGAGTTGGTCGAAGGTGCCGTTGAAGTTGCCGCGGCGGTAGAGCAGGTCGTCGCTGACCGCCAGCGCCTCGCCCAGCTTGTCCGCCATGCGGAAGGTCTCGCCGTCGAAGGTGACGGTGCGATGGCGCAGGTCTTCGATGTATCGGCTCATCTCCGGGTCGGGGTCGATCAGGTTGGCGAACACCGGTAGCAGATGGTAACGGTATCCCTCGATCCGGCCGTTGGCGAAGTTCAGGTCCAGGACGGCGAGGAATTTGCCGTTGGAGCCGCCATTGGTGACCAGGCAGGTGCCGCCGGCGGGGGTTCTGACTTCCAGGGGGGCCGGGACCGCATCATGGGTGTGACCGCCCATGATGGCATCGATGCCGTTGACCAGTCCGGCCATCTTGATGTCCACGTCCATGCCGTTGTGGGACAGCACCACCACCACCTCGGCGCCTTCGGCACGGGCCTGATCGACACTTTCCTGCATCTCCCGATGCCGGATGCCGAAGGACCATTCCGGCATCAGGTGCCTGGGATTGGCGATGGGGGTGTAGGGGAAGGCCTGGCCGATCACCGCCACGTTGACGCCGTTGATCTCGCGGATCACATAGGGCTTGAAGACTCGCTCCTCCCAGTCCACGTCCACCACGTTCTGGGCCACGAAGTCGATGCGGCCGGCAAAGTCGTTCTGCAGGATTTCCTGTACCCGGTCGGCGCCGAAGGTGTATTCCCAGTGACCGGTCATGATGTCCACGCCCAGCAGCAGTTGGGCGTCCACCATGTCCTGGGCATGGGTCCAGACGCCGGTGCCGGAACCGCCACCCCAGGTGTCACCGCCGTCCAGCAGCAGGGCACCGGGGCGCTGGGCGCGGATGTGCTTGACCAGGGTGGCCAGGTGGGCAAATCCGCCCACGCGGCCGTACTGCTCCGCCAGGTGGACAAAATCCAGGTGAGTATAGGCATGGGACCAGAGGTTGGGGTGTTCCAGGCCGTAGTGGTTCAGCAGATGCCGGCCCACCAGATGAGGGGGACGGCCCTGCATTTCGCCGATGCCCAGGTTGACGTGGGGCTCGCGGAAATATACGGGCAGCAACTGGCCGTGGCAGTCGGTGTAGTGCAGCAGCGAGACGTTGCCGTAGGGGCGCAGCTCATAGGGACTACCGGTGGCATCCGGGCGGGTCAGGGTGCCGCCATTGCCGTTGCCGCGACCGCAGGCGGACAGGGCGAATCCGGCCATGCCGGCGGCACTCAGTACCTGGAGAAATTCTCTGCGGGTCAGGTTCATGCCTTCTCCTCACACGATGATTGAACGCGGGCCGGCGTGTCCCGGCCAAAAGAAAGCCCGGCTTAACCGGGCTTGCTGAATCTGGCAGGTGTCGTTTTATGTGTTCCTGCCTGGACCTGTACCGGTCACCCGGGTCTGGTCTCTGTGTTCCTCTTTGGTGGTGGTTCCGGTGGAACCGGAACCCTTGGCGCGACAAACCTCATGCATACTGCCGTTCTACTGGTGGCTGATCTTCTGTGTATCAGCTGATGCGGACTTCGGTGGTGTCCGAATCACCGTTGTTGTCCACCCAGGACATCTTCAGGGTATCGCCGGCGGCGGCCCCTTCAAACTGGAAGGACAGGTAAGGATTGCGGGAAATGGCCGGACCCCAGTTGGCGGTCAGTACGTGCTTGCCGTTGCACTCGGCCTTGACCTCGGTAATGAAATGGGCAGGGATCGTGTTACCCCCCTGGTCGCGGCGCTGGCCGGTTTCCATGGGGTGACTGATCAGGGCGCGCACATTGGTGACGCCGCCTTCGATCTGGGCTCGGACTCGGATGCTGGACATGGTGCTTTCTCCTGCGAATTCGCCTTGATGCCTCGGTTGCCGGGGGCTTGCCTTGCTTAGCCGCCGCAGCCGCCGATGGTGACCTTGACCTCCTTGGTGCCGCTGTAGAGCTGGCCGTTGGCCTTGAGTACCGCGACGATATCGGAGGTTTCACCCATCTTGATGCGGGTGGCGACGAAGGCCTTGGTGCCTTCACCCAGCTTGTAGCTGGAGGTCAGGGGCGAGTTGTTGGCGGTGGCAAGGATGGCGATGTCGGTGACGCCGGTCAGGCTGGACTCCACGGTGATCGGGACCACGGCGCCGTTTTCGGCGATATCCGGTGCCCGGATGGTGATGTCGCCGCTGCTGTGGCTGTCCGAACCCAGGGCGGACTTGAGCGCATCACTCAGGGAATTGGCTTGGAAAGCGGCCTTGGGCCAGTCGGCCAGAACGGTACTCGGGGTCAGCAGGCCGGCACCCACGGCGACACCCACGGTGCCTGCCGCGAGGGTGCCCTTGAGAAACACTCGACGCTTGCTGTTCATGCGGTCTCCTCCACTCTCTCACGTCTCATGGTTGGAGATGCCCGGTTTCGGCTCGGGGTATGGCCGCGGGCTCTCTGGGGTTACAGCCTACCTAACTAAATCTTTTTTACAAGTAATTTTTAGTTATATAGGCGGGTTGATGTCGGTCAATACCTGGCTCCGGCTCAGCGATCATCCAGAAACCGCAACGCGATGGCACGCTTGCTCCTGACCCGCTCCTCCACATGGGGGGTTAGATCCTGGGCGGTCAGGGCCATGTCCAGTTGCCTGACGGTCTCACGATACTGGCCGTGATGGAAATAATATTCCGCCATGCTTTCATGACTGACCGCCTGCCGGCCCAGGCGCGAGGCGGCATCGGCCTTGAGACGCAGCAACTCGGGCGCCTTGGCATCGGCCGACAGCAGGCCGTCGGCCACTTGCATGGCCCGGGCGTACTCTCCGGCGCCGATCAGGGCCTGCACATAGGTCTGGGTGACCGGAAGGTGTCTGGGGTAGATATCGTTCAGTCTTTCCAGAATCTGAAGGGCCGCCGGGTGGTTGGTGGGCCTGGCCGCCATGTGGGCCTCGGCCCGGGCCAGTTCCAGATACAGGTCCGCGCCGTCCTGTCCTGAAATACCCTGGAGCGCCTGCAGGGCCTGTTCGGTCTGGCCGCGCTGGATGAGCGCGATGGCGTAGCCGTAGCGCCTGGCGGCATCCCGCGGGTCGCCGCTCCGGTCACGGGTATGGAGATCGATGACCCGGGCCGGGTCCTGCAGGGCCTGGACCCGGGCGAGGATCATGCGAAAGGCCTGGGAGTCGGTGCGAAAGTCCCCGCTGTATTGATCGGCCCGCAGGCGGCTGTCGGTGATGCGGTTGCTGGTCACCGGGTGGGTGCGCAGGTACTCGGGCACTGCCTCGCCGGCACCGCCGCTGAGCTGGAGCATGCGTTCGAAGAAGCCGGGCATGGCCTGGGGGTCGTAGTCGGCCGCGGCCAGAATGCCGATGCCGATCCGGTCCGCCTCCTGTTCGTTGGCCCGGGTGAAGTTGATCCGGGCCTGGGCACCGCCGGCCATGCCGCCGATGATGGCCGCCTGGCCCACTTCCGGGGCGTAGGCGCTGGCGATGATGCCGGCCAGGATGGCCAGCCCCGTGGCCAGGTCGATACGGGTGCTGCCTGCATAGGCACGGGCGATGTGACGCTGGGTGACGTGGGCGATTTCGTGGGCGATGACCGCGGCCAGCTCGCCTTCATTGCGGGCGGCGTCGATCAGCCCGGTGTTGATGCCGATGATGCCCCCGGGCATGGCGAAGGCATTGATGCGGGGGTCTTCCACCACCAGGAAGGTGAAGTTGGGGTGGGCGTCCGGGGCGCTGGAGACCAGTCGCTGTCCCAGGGCTTCCACATAGCCCAGAAGGACCGGGTCCTTGCTCAGGGGCAGGGTGCGGCGCACCTCCCGCAGCAGGGTACGGCCCAGTTGCTGTTCCTGGGAGGGGGACAGCAGAGCGGAGGAGGGATCTCCGATTTCCGGCAGGTTGATGCCTGCCTGGAGCGGGCTGGCGACGGCCAGCAACAGGCAGAGCCCAAGGGTCAGGAATCCGCGCAGGACACCGGTACCCGGCTGACGGCCGGGTACCGGTCGGTTGGATGCGGGGCTTGCGCCGGCTACTTGCCCAGGCCGGGGGCCGAGGCGTAGGCATTCATGGTGGTGCGGTTTTCCCATAGTTTCGGCATAAGCATGGCCTCCGGCAGCATGAAGCGCCTGGACTGGTCCACCGGGATGGTTCGCGCAATCCGAACCACATCCTCGTAGCGGATCTTGAACAACTGCCCTGATTGGGGGCCGTCGGTCCGACGCACGATCATGCTGTCATCGAAGAGCCGATGCACGTAAAGGTTGGCGGGGCGCAAGCGCCGATGTTCGTCACGCAGCGTGACAGCATACTGGGTATCGGCGGCAAAATGCTTCTTGTCCACGATGAGGGTTCCTCCGCTTGGGACGGCCGGGCCGGTGATGGGAACAGTATCATGCGTGTCCCCGGTGAGACAGCGGCCCTGATTCTTCGTTCATTGGCTGTGGGAATCGTTCTCATATTCTTCTTTCCGCATAAGCTGGACGTACAGAAGAATATCGCTATATTGTTATTGAGAATAAGCAAATAAGGAAGCCTGGTGCCGGATGTCATGTCAAGGGACCGCCCGGGCCGGTCATTCCCGTGAAAACGGGAATCCAGTGACGGAGCATGGGTGCTGGACTCCCGCTTTCGCGGAAGTGACGAGGTTGGGTGGGAATGGCGGCTTCCCCAAGTTGTTCTGGTAGGCGGATAAAAAATACTGAAGTTTCCCCTGTCCGATGACGGGAAATTTCGTGAGATGATCGGGGTGGCGCCGGCGGGACCTTGCGGGTTGCCGACGAAGATGCCCCAGACCACTTGATAGACGAGGAGAAAATCGAGATGTCCGATTTTGACCAGGAACTGGATGCCTCCGGGCTGAACTGCCCTCTGCCCATCCTGCGTGCCAAGAAATCCCTGGCCTCCATGGACAGCGGTCAGGTGTTGCGGATCATCGCCACCGACCCGGGCTCCGTGAAGGACTTCGAGGCCTTTGCCAAACAGACCGGTAATGAACTGCTGGAACACCGGGAAGAGGGCGGCAAGTTCCTCTTCCTGATGCGCAAATCCTGATCCGGGGAGCCGTCCTGCCGCGCCATGGCCGCGGCAGGACGCACACCCCGGGCAGATCATCGTCAAAGGCATAACGGAGGGGATGCCACGTGTCCGAGAAGAAGCTGGCCATCATTGCCACCAAGGGAACCCTGGACTGGGCCTATCCGCCTTTCATCCTGGCTTCCACCGCGGCCGCCCTGGGCTACCAGGTGCAGGTGTTCTTCACCTTTTACGGCCTGCAGCTGCTCAAGAAGAAACCCGATCTGAAAGTGACCTCCCTGGGCAATCCCGGCATGCCCATGCCGATGCCCATGCCGGTCCTGCTCCAGGCCCTGCCCGGCATGCAGGGCATGATGACCCACATGATGAAGCAGAAGATGAAGTCCAAGGGTGTGGCCAGCGTGGAAGAGCTGCGCGAGATGTGCCAGGAGGCGGAGGTGAAGATGATCGCCTGTCAGATGACGGTGGATCTGTTCGACATGTCGCGGGACGACTTCATCGACGGCGTGGAATACGGTGGTGCCGCCACCTTCTTCGAGTTTGCGGGCGAGTCCGACATCTGCCTTTTCATCTAGCGGCTGCGGGCCTCTCCGTACCCGAAAAATGAACTACACTCGCTGAACGCCAATAGTTGACAAATTTGCTTGGGTGTAAGGATATCTCTCCGGGCAATGAAAGACGAGGTACGCCATGGCAACTTACGCCGAAATGCAGCAGATATTCGACGATATCCGCAGCGACTTTCGCTATGACCACGAGCTCAACGGGTGTCTGAACTGCGGGATCTGCACCGCCACCTGTCCGTCGGCCCAGTTCTACGACTACAGCCCCCGGGAAATCGTCCAGCTCCTGTGGACCGAGAACGTGGAGCAGGTGTACGACGCCATGCAGGAGAAGATCTGGGCCTGTGCCCAGTGCATGACCTGCGCCGCGCGCTGTCCCTTCAAGAACTCTCCCGGCGGCCTGGTGGCCATCATGCGGGAGGTGGCCATCAAGCATGAGATGCAGTCCGCCAAGGACGTGCTGCGGCCCTTCGGTCGGGTGATGCTCAAGCTCATCACCACCGGCAACCAGCTCTCTCCGGACATGATCCAGCCGGATCACTTCCCCGACTGGGGGCCGAACATCCAGAAGGTGGACGGTGACCTGCGCATCCTGCGCAAGGCCATCCCCATGAAGACCCTGCAAACCACCGATACCGCCTGGGAAATCTCCCTGAAGACCTCGGTGGAGATGTACACCATCTGGGAGATGACCGGGGTACTCAAATCCCTGGAACTGATGGACGAGAACCTGTTTGACGTGATCGAGGACTTCATCGACGAGAAGCGGGAGGAATACGAGGAATGGCTCGAAGAACAAGAAGAAGACTGAGCCGGATCCTTGCCTGAGCACCAAAGCCGAGCGTAGTAGAGGAGTGGCACACATGAGTTCCAAGAAGAAAGATCATACCCCCGGCGGGCACAATGCCGCCGCCGAAGGGGCCGGCCCCGGGGCCATGAAGCCCGGATTCCACAATACCGACGGCCAGGGCGTGGCCGGCCACGGCTCCTTCTTCCAGCAGACCCAGCTCTCCCGGGACGAGGCCGTCAAGGCCACCGACTGGGTGCGCAAGCATGTGGATCGTCGCACCGTCGATCTGGGCGACCGCATGGACGATGTGCGCGAACATATGTACGAGCTGGAAAAGGAAGGCCACATCATCATTCATCGGGTGGAGGACCAGCATGAACCCAAGAGGGTGAAGACCCTGTTCGGCTGGGACAAGAAGATCCCCACCCGACAGCTCTGGCATCACAAGTCCTGTGGTCAGTGCGGCAACATCCCCGGCTATCCCACCTCCCTGCTGTGGTTCATGAACGAGTTCGGCTTCGTGCCCGGCAAGGATTACCTGGACGAAACCGATCAGACCTCCTGTACCGCCTGGAACTACCACGGTTCCGGCATCGGCAACGTGGAGTCCCTGGCGGCGGTGTTCCTGAGGAATTTTCACCAGTCCTATGTCTCCGGCAAGGCGCATGGCCACGAGTTGGGCCACTTCTATCCCCTGGTTCACTGCGGTACTTCCTTCGGCAATTACAAGGAGATCCGCAAGTACCTGATCGAATCCCCCCAGCTGCGGGAGAAGGTCACGAAGATCCTGGACAAGCTGGGTCGACTGGTGGACGGCAAGCTGGTGATCCCCGAGGAGATCATCCATTACTCGGAATGGGTGCACGTGATGCGCCATCGCATCGCCTCGGAGCTGCAGAAGATCGATGTCTCCCACATCCGCACCACTGCCCACGTGGCCTGCCATTACTACAAGATGATCCACGAGGATGCCGTCTACGACGCCGATGTCCTGGGCGGCAATCGCACCGCCATCATCACTTCCATGGCCCAGGCCCTGGGCGCCCAGGTGATCGATTATTCCACTTGGTATGACTGCTGCGGCTTCGGCTTCAGGCACATCATCTCCGAGCGGGAGTTCACCCGTTCCTTCACCATGAATCGCAAGATCCGGGTGGCCCGGGAAGAGGCCAATGCCGATGTCATGCTGGCCAACGACACCGGCTGCGTCACCACCATGGACAAGAACCAGTGGATCGGCAAGGCCCATGACCAGAACTTCCAGATCCCCATCATGGCCGAGGTGCAGTTTGCCGCCCTGGCCTGCGGGGCGGACCCCCTGAAGATCGTGCAGCTCCAGTGGCATGCCTCGCCCTGCGAGGAGTTGGTGGAGAAGATGGGGATCTCCTGGTCCGAGGCCAAGAAGAACTTCCAGGCCTATCTGAAGGAAGTCGAGCAGGGCAATATCGAATATCTCTACAAACCCGAACTCGCTTATGGGGGGAATGCGTGATGCAGGATACCGTTCTGATCGTCGGTGCGGGACCCGCCGGCCTGTCGGCGGCGGCCCAGGTGGCCGGTGCCGGTTACAAGGCCGTGCTGGTGGAAAAGGAAGACGTGCTGGGCGGTGCCCCGATCATCTCCGGCTATGCCCGTCTGGTGCCCTCCGGCGAATGGGCCAAGGACGCCATCGGGCGCATGGTCAAGCGGGTGGAGGAAGACGGCAATGTCACCATCCACAAGGGTACCAAGGTGACGCAGCTCAACGGGGAGGCGGGCAAGTTCACCGCCAAGCTGAGCAACGGCAAGAGCGTCAAGGCCGGTGCCGTGGTGCTGGCCACCGGCTTCACCCACTTTGATTCCGTCAACAAGCCCGAGTGGGGGTTCGGCACCTTCCCGGACGTGGTCACCACCACCCAGGTGGAGCAGATGGTGACCGCCGGCAAGATCGCCTGTCCCTCCGACGGGCGGACACCGGAGCGGGTGGCCATCCTGCTGTGCGTGGGTTCCCGCGACCGGCAGATCGGCCGTGAGTGGTGTTCCAAGATCTGCTGCACGGTCTCGACCAATCTGGCCATGGAGATCAAGGAGCTGTCGCCCAAGACCCAGGTATTCATCTACTACATGGATATCCGCACCTTCGGTCTCTATGAGGACCGCTTCTACTGGAAGTCCCAGGAGGAATTCCGCACCAAGTTCGTCAAGGCCCGTATCGCCGAGGTCACCGCCGCGCCCGACGGCCGCCTGTTGCTCAAGGGGGAGGATACCCTGGTGAAGCGGCCCATCGTCATTCCCTTCGACATGGTGGTGCATGCGGTGGGCATGGACCCCAACATGGACAATCCGGAGATCTCGAAGGTGTTCGGCGTGGGTCTGGAGCAGCACGGCTTCATCGAACGGGGCGAGCATTACACCAATACCTGCGGCACCACCCGTCCCGGCATCTATTCCTGCGGGGCCGCCTATGGGCCGGAGACCATTGATGACTCCATCTCTCAGGGCATGGCCGCCGGCGCCCGCGCCATTGCCGACCTGCATGGCATGACACGCAAGGCAAGCTGAGATGGCCATGACCCAGCCCATCACCCCGGCGCCCCTGGCCATCCGCCTGGATGAGAAGGTGGTCGCCGGCAAGCTGGCGGCCCTGCTGGAGGACATGAGCGAGCGGGGGGGAGTGGAGAGCTATTTCACTGCCCTGGGCGGCAAGCACGCCTTGTTTGCCCATGTCCTGCCCGAGTCCCGTCCGGCATCCCTGTCCGCGGAAGCGCCCCTGTTGTTGCTGGAATGCGTGTTTCCCGCCCGGCGACGACTGGGGCCGCTGCTGCGGGAGATGCCGCCGGCGGCCCTGGCCGGGGCCGTGCTGGAACTGGTCTACGGCCCGGGCCGCCTGCTCGGGCGCATGGAGGCCTTTTGTGACCGTCTGCCGGTGCCGGAGCGCAAGTTGCGGCGGGCGGCCTGGGATCTGGCGGCGGAACTGCTGCATTTTCGGTCACCGGAGACAATCCCCCTGATGACCCGTTGGGTCTGGGATACCGGGACCATGAGCGGCGCCGTGCGGGAGTTCGTGCCGGGTAGTGACAGTCTGCAGACCCTGCCCCTGGAACTGACACCGGAGGCCCTGGAAGGGGTGCGACAGTGGTTTGCCGAACATCTGACCGCCAGCGGCTTCTACCGGGATCTGCCCTTCATCACGGATCTGATCCTGGCCCGGGCCTATGCGGACTACGTGCGTTCCGTCTCCGGGGGACTGGGCATCCTGCAGGGGGATTTCGGCGCCCGACAGGATCCGATGGAGCTGGTGGTCAAACTGCTGGGTATCGACGAGCGGCGCGGTGCAATGGCCGCCGCGGGTCAAGAGACTTGGCATCAGGCAGGCCCGGCCTGACCCTGATGCGCGACGAGTTGCGGAGAAAAGCATGGCGATACACGAAAAATCCCTGATCGAACCGGAGCGCCTGCTCCGCCACGAAACCCTGGTGGTGGACGGCGTGGATGTGTCCGGCCACTGGAACACCATGATCACGCCCCGGACCATCACCGATTACGATGATGACTTCGAGGCCGTCATCCAGCGCTATCCCGGCGCGGAGAACGTGCACCGCTGCTGGCAGTGCGGTTCCTGTACCAATTCCTGCACCATGTATGCCCAGAACGTGCAGTTCAATCCCCGTTACTGGATCTATGCGGTACGCACCGGGCTCAAGGAGGAAATCATCAAGGACAAGGACATCATCTGGCAGTGCGTCTCTTGCAACAAGTGCACCAGCATCTGCCCCAAGGACGTGCGTCCGGAAGGGGTGATGAAGGCCCTGGCCCACTGGCTGGAGGACGAGGGTCACATGCCCAAGTCGCCGTCCCGGGTCTTTGACGAGGAGTTCACCGAGCAGATCTATGCCCGTGGCCGCATCGAGGACAGCCTGGTGCTGCTCAATTTCTTCAGGAAGACCGGTCAGCCCCTGGTGCCCCAGTGGCTGCGGGTGTTCGGCGTGCGTCTGATGCAGCACCTGCCGGTAGGCCTGGGGATGCGCTTTGCGCGCAATTTCCTCATTGCCCCCAGAACCCGCTCCTGGGGACGCACCGGCGAGGTGCTCCGGCAATATGTGCGCGAACAGAAGGAGGCCACCCATGGCTAAGGTTGCATACTATCCTGGCTGTGCCCTGGAAGGTTCCGCCGGCCCCTACGACAAGTCCACCCGGGTGCTGGTGAAGGCCCTGGACATGGAGATGGTCAACCTCAAGGACTACAACTGCTGCGGCGCCATGGAAGTGAAGAACATCCATCCCATGCTGCAGACCTATCTGTCCGCCCGTAACCTGGCCATCGCTGCCGAACAGATGGGGCTGGACACGGTGATGGCCCCCTGCAATGGCTGTTACCACAATCTGAAGAAGGCCGAATACGAAACCACCACCTCCGAAAAGACCATGGAAACGGTGCAGGACCTGGCCCGCAAGGCGGGTGACCCGGTGTACAAGGGCAACGTGCGCACGGTGCATCTGCTGGAGTGGCTGATGGAGGAGAAGGGACCGGAGGGCATCAAGGCGCGGATGAAGAAGAGCCTGAACGGCATCCGCATCGCCAACTACTACGGCTGCATGTACACCCGGCCCCGGCAGATTTTTCCGGAGAAGGATCAGGGCCCCGGCTCCGAGTCCACCTACAAGCCCCACTTCATGGATGATCTGCTGGAGGCCACCGGCGCCGAGAACATGGATTTCCCGCTGAAGACGGCCTGTTGTGGCGGTGCCCATACCCTGTCGGATTCCGATACCTCCACCCAGCTGGTGCTGAACCTGTTGCAGGCGGCGGAGGATTCCGGTGCCCAGGTGATCGCCACTGAATGCCCTACCTGTCACTCGGGACTGGAGATGCATCAGGTGCGCGCGGAAACGGAGTTTGGTATCAAGACCAACGTGAAGATCGTCTACTTCACCCAGTTGCTGGGCCTGTCCCTGGGGTTGTCGCCGCGCAAGCTGGGAGTGCATGAGAATGTCAGTGATTCCATCGGTTTTCTGAAGGACAAGGGGGTCATTTAAGGTTCATGGAGTGCAACGGCTGCGAATTTCATCCGGATCTTTACTACGACGACGAGTATCAGGTGTGGCTGCGTCGGGAATCCGGAAACATCCTGACCATCGGGATGACCGACCTGTCCCAGGCCATCGCCGGCAAGATCCTGCATGTGCGGGTGCGCCGGCCGGGCAGCCGTCGCCCCGCCGGCAAGCCGGTGGCCACCATCGAGAGCGGCAAGTGGGCCGGACCCATCCCCAATTTCGTGGACTGCACCATTGTGGCGGTGAACGAAGCGGTGATGACGACCCCGGCCTTGCTGAACCAGGACCCTTTCGGTGCCTGGATCGCCAAGGTGGAGGTGCATGAGCCCCTGGACCAGGCCCTGGAGCGATTCGTGACCGGGGAGGCGGCGCGGGCAGGTTACCGTGCCCGCGCCGAGCGGGACGACATCCACTGCGGACGAGGGTGAAGGGTCATGGGGCAGGCGCCGTCGGCAACCCTGGAGGACGTGGACGCGGATCAGACCGTGGTCTTCATCATGACCAGCGGCCCGTCCACGCCCGCGCGCTGTGCCACCCCCTTCTATCTGGGGGCGGTACTGGCCTCCATGGATGCCCGGGTGCATGTCTTCTTCACCATGGAGGGGGTCAGGCTGATGCAGTCGGGGGTGGCGGAGTCACTGCGCGCCATGGAGGGCGGACGCCTCATCATCGACTTCATCCGCGACGCAAAACGGGCCGGGGTGGTGCTGCACGTCTGTGAACCGGCCATGCCCGGTTACGACATGAATCCGGATACCGACCTGATCCCCGAGGTGGACCACGTGGCCCGTGCCAGCGATCTGGCGGACCTGATCCTGGGCTGCGACAAGCTGATCACCTTCTGACCGGGGCAGGCCTTGATCTGCATCACCCAAGTCCGTCGCCAGTGCCGGAATACTCGATATACTGCAGCAGGTAATATTCAAATAATCGAAAAAGGAGACAATCATGGGTGCAGTCAAGGGCTGTGATCTGCCGGAAGAGCTTCACTACAGCATCGACAACAACGTCTGGGTACGCAGGGAGGATGACGGCAACGTGACCGTGGGCATGACCGCCTATGCCTGTTCCCTGGCGGGTCAGGTGGTGTCCTACACCCCGAAGAAGGCCGGCAAGGATGTGAAGAAGGACAAGTCCTGCGCCACCGTGGAATCCGGCAAGTGGGTGGGCCCCGCCAAGACCCCGATCAGTGGCGAGGTGGTGGCCGTCAATGACGCCGTTTCCGCCAGTCCGGGTCTGATCAACCAGGACCCCTACGGCCAGGGCTGGCTGGTGAAGATCAAGCCCGCCGACTGGGATGCCGACGCCGTCGACCTCAAGACCGGCGCCGATGCCCTGGCGGCCTTCCAGGCCAAGATGGATGCGGACGGCTTCAAGGGCTGTGCCTGATCGTCGGCGACGGCCGACCCAAGCCCCTCTCCCCTGGGGAGAGGGGTTGGACAGAACCACCGTCAAGCAAGGATTCCCATGACCGACTGGTACCCGCTGGCCGCCCGTATCGAGGCCCTGGAAGATCTGCCCCTGAATCCTGATCTGGTGCGCCGTTTCCAGGCCCGGCATCCGGCCGATGGGTTGGCCTCGGATGCCCGGATCGATTTCTACACCCCCAGCTTCAAGTCTTACCAGACCACCGAGATCAGCCGCTGCGCCGGCCATGCCTGGCCCGCGGTGTCCATCACCGGTGCCGACTGCAAGCTGCAGTGCGATCACTGCAAGGCCAAGTTGCTGGAACCCATGATCCCCGCCCGTTCTCCCGACGCCCTGTGGGCGCTGGTGAACCGGCTGGTGGAGGCGGGAGGGCAGGGCATGCTGCTGACCGGCGGCTCCAACCACCGCAACGAGGTGGAGTACGGCCCCTATTACGACACCATTCGCCGCATCAAGGATGAATTTCCCCAATTTCGCATCGCGCTGCACACGGCCCTGGTGGACGAGGATGCCGCCCGCTGCATGGCCGAGTCGGGCATTGATGCCGCCATGATGGATGTGATCGGTGCCCAGGAAACCATCACCCAGGTCTACCACCTGCGACGCAGGGTGGAGGATTTCGAGGCCACCCTGGAGCACTTGGTGAAGACCCCCATGAAGGTGGTGCCTCATATCGTCATGGGGCTGCATTACGGACGCTTTCTGGGGGAGTGGCATGCCCTGGACATGCTCCGGCGTCATACCCCCGATGCGGTGGTGTTGGTGGTGGTGATGCCTTTTCATGCCAATCCGAAACGGCCTTTCGAGACGCCGGATCCGGATGCGGTGGGTCGATTTTTCCTGGATGCCCGTCAGGCCCTGCCGGGGACACCGCTGCTGCTGGGGTGTGCCCGCCCCCCGGGCGAGGTGAAGGCCATGATCGACAGTTATGCGGTGATGGCGGGCATCAACGGGCTGGCCCATCCGGCCGAAGGCACCGTGGAACTGGCGGCCCGCCTGGGATACCGGGTCCGCGTCATCCCCTCCTGCTGTTCCATGGCCGTGGGCGAGGAGGTGCTGGGGGATGAACGGGCCGGTCTGGAACTGGATCTGGAGGCCATCCTTGAGGATGAGCGTCGGCGCCGGATGCCCCGCGGGCTGGCCGGCATCCCCGTCGTCGCCCAGGCACCGGCCGCCATGGCGCGTTCATGACCCGGCTAAGCCCCTCTCCCCTTGTGGGAGAGGGGTTGGGGTGAGGGGAGGGGGCGGGTGAATATCAAGAATGAATGGGAGTTGGAGTGATGTCGGAAAAGATCAATCTCAGAGTCCTGGACACCGGCCTGCGCCGGGCGGCCGAGAACATGGCCTTGAACCGGACCCTGCTGGAATGTCATCAGGTGGGAGACGGTCCCCATACCCTGCGCTTTCTGCGCTTTACGCCCTGCGCCCTGGTGGGGTTCCATCAGAACGTGGAGCAGGAGTTGCGGGTCGATCACTGCCGGGCCGAGGGCATCGACATCCAGCGGCGCATCACCGGCGGTGGTGCCATCTATTTCGATCCGGGTCAGATCGGCTGGGAACTGTACGTGGATCGCCGTTTTCTGGGCACCGCCGACATGGGGGAGATTGCCCGGCGCATCTGCGAGGCCGCGGCGGACGGCATCCGTCGTCTGGGCGTGGATGCCCGCTACCGTCCCCGCAACGACATCGAGGTGGACGGCCGCAAGATCTCCGGCACCGGCGGGGCCTTTGACGGCAACTCCATCATGTACCAGGGCACCCTGCTCATCGACTTCGACGTGGAACGCATGCTGAGGGTGTTGCGCATCCCGGCGGAAAAACTCTCCGACAAGGCCATTGCCTCGGCCCGGGAGCGGGTGACGAACCTGCGGGAGCTGCTGGGCGAGCCGCCGCCCCTGGCGCGGGTCCAGTCCGCCTTGGCCGAAGCCTTTGCCGAGGCCTTCCAGGTGGATCTGGTGCCGGCGGATGACCTGAACCCGCGGGAGCAGACCCATTTTGCCCAGGCCCTGGCGGAGATCGACAGCGAAGACTGGGTCTATCAGCGTCATCGCCCGGCGGGGGGCATGCCCCTACTGGAGGCGGTGCATCGCTGTCCGGGCGGCCTCATGCGGGCCGGGGTGATGCTGGACGAGGCCCGGGACATCATCCGCCAGGTCTGGATCACCGGTGACTTCTTCATGAATCCCCGCCGCATGCTGGTGGATCTGGAGGCGTCCCTCAAGGAGACGCCGGTGGCGGAGCTGGAGGCGAACATTCATCGTTTCTTCGACGCCTACCGGGTGGAGATGCTGATGCTCTCCCGGGAGGACTTCCTGCAGGTCCTGCGCAAGGCCCTGGACTCCCGTGACCCGGCATCGACAAGGGCGGAGACCCATGCCGCCGGTTGACGTGCTGGTGGTGGGGCTGGGGCCCGGTGGCGGCAGCGCCGCCCGGATCGCGGCCGAGGGCGGTGCCCGGGTACTGGCGGTGGACCGTCGGGCCGTGGTGGGGGAGCCGGTGCAGTGTGCCGAGTTCATCCCCCTGCCCATGGGGCGTCATGCCCGGGATGCGTCGGTGTACTGCCAGCCCATCACCGGCATGACCACCTATCTGCCCTCGGGCATGCGTCACGACAGTGACTTTCCCGGGATCATGATTCACCGCGCGGCCTTTGACCGGGCCATCGCCCGGCGGGCCGAACAGGCCGGCGCCGGACTCTGGACCGGCGCGACCCTGGTGGGGCTGGACCCGGCGGCGCGGGTGGCACGGATCCGGCGCGGGAAGGAAACCCATGGCGTCACTTACCGGGTGCTGGTGGCGGCGGATGGCCCCCATTCTCCGGTGGCGGCCCATCTGGGGCTGCCGGCCCTGGCCACGGTACAGACCCGGCAGTACACCGTGCCGCTGCTCAAGGCCCATCAGGAGACGGACATCTGGCTGTCCAGGGACTATCCCGGGGGGTATGCCTGGCTCTTTCCCAAGGGGACGGAAGCCAATCTGGGCCTGGGGATCGACAAGCGCCTGGCGCCGGATCTCAAGGCGCCCCTGGATGCCCTGCATCGGACGCTGGTGCGGGAAGGGCGGGTCGGGCCGGAAATACTGCGTCGTACCGGTGGGGCCATTCCCGTGGGCGGCATGCGCGAGGCCCTGGTCCATGGGGCGGTGCTGTTCGTGGGCGATGCGGCGGGCCTGACCCATCCGATCACCGGCGGCGGCATCGCCCCGGCGGTGATCTCCGGCGAGCGGGCCGGGGCGGCGGCGCTGGCCTGCCTGCGGGGCGAGGACGGGGCCCTGGCCGAGTATGACGAGGAGATCCGCGACCTCTATCAGCCCGGCCTGGACCGGGCCGTGATCCGGCGGCGGGAACTGATCGCCGCCTGGCGGGCATCGGCACTGGATCAGGACGCCCCCCACCGTCGTGGCTGGATCGCCTTTCCGGAATATTTGCAGGCCGCGAATCAGGCACACATACACGCACAGACCTCCGAGGAGCGGACACTCACATGAGCACTCTCGCCGATACCCGGGACATCCCGGTCAACTTCTATCGTCCCGATCCCTACCTCCGGACGCCCAGGATGCGTTCCCCGGAATACGTGCAGATGTCCACCGCCGCCGCCATCACCCTGGGGCTGGTCAAGGGCTGGATGCACCGTACCGGCTGTACCCATTGTCTCAATCTGCTGGTGACCTATCCGGAGGGCTGCCGGGCCAATTGCAGTTATTGCGGCCTTGCCCGGCATCGGGAGGAGTCTCGCGACTATGCCGACCGCAACTTCATCCGGGTGGACTGGCCCACGGCCCGTTACGATGACGTGATCGAGCACATCCGCAACGGAGCCGATCAGGGACGCTTCGAACGCATGTGCATTTCCATGATCACCCACCCGGATTCGGACGAGGACACCGCGATCCTGCTGGAGAAATGGGTGAAGGCGGTACCCCACATCCCGGCCTCCATCCTGTCCAATCCCACCACCATGGACCGTGCCGATCTGGTGCGGTTGCGGGACATCGGTGCCCAGATCTTCACCGTGGCCCTGGACGCCGTCACGCCCGGGGTCTTCGATCGCACCCGGGGGGCCGCGGTGGACAGCCCCCATCGCTGGGACACCTACTGGCGGGCCCTGGAGTGGGCCGCCGAGATCTACGGCCCCGAGCGTTTCGGTGCCCATCTCATCTGCGGCATGGGGGAGACGGAGCAGGAGATGCTGGCGGTCTGTCAGCGCATCCGTGACATGGGTGGGCACAATCATCTGTTTGCCTTCTTCCCGGAACAGGGTTCCCTGATGGAGGACTGGTCGCCGGTGCCCCGGGACCAGTGGCGGCGGGTGCAACTGGCCCGTTTCCTGATCGACTACCGCGGGGTGCGGGTGCAGGACATGCGCTTCAATGGGCAGGGGCAAGTGACCGATTTCGGCCTGGATCGGCAGGAACTGGAGGCCCTGATTGCTTCCGGACGCCCGTTCCAGACCTCCGGTTGCCCCGGGCATTCCGACGACGAGATCTCGGCCTGCAACCGTCCCTACGGGGATTCGAGTCCCACGGACATCATGTCCTTCCCGTTTGCCCTGTCGGATCGGGATGTGGCATTCGTGCGTCGCCAGATGGCCGGTGAGGACATTGGCACCTTTGACCACGACGGCGAGGCTTGACCTTTTCTGGAATAAGTCTAGAGTTAAAGCTTATGAAAGAAGTCAGGATTAGCCGGGTCAGTGATATCCGTAACGAGCTCAACCGTTACCGGAAGGGCAAGAAGTTCGATATCCGCCAGTTCAACCAGGTAGCACGCCTGGCCTGGTTGGGCAGGGTGGTGATGCAACCCCTGGACCCGGACGACAAGGATTGCGAATCCTTCCTGCTCTATGTGGAAGCGCCCGACCCTCTGACGGCACACTGCCTTGAGCCGGATGAGGATCTGGTGGGGCGGATGCACATCGTCGATGGTCAACAGGCCCTGGCCCTGGTCCAGATCCTCAAACTGGGGATGGAGGAACGGGTCAGGCTATACGAGGAGCTGGCGCACAGTGATTTCTACTTCAGGCACTTTTCGTGAACAGTCAGGCGTGAACCGACCCACCATTGAATCCCGTCTGGATCGCAGGTTCATCGTCATGACATCCCGGGAGTCACTGCTGTCCGACCTGGACATGGTGGCCCCCATCGGCTGGACCCGTGTGGTGGCCACGGATCTGGCGGAACTGGGCGACTGGAACGACATCCTGCTGCACCGCTTTGTGCTGCTGGACCTGGATGAGGACGGTACGTTCGATCCCCTGGACGTGATCCGGACCCTGCGGATGGCGTGTCAGATCAACATCCCGGTGTTCTGTTTCGGTGGGGACGAGGACCTGCAGGATCAGATGCGTCTGGCCCGGGCAGACCGTTTCTTTACCCGGGACGAGATGCTGGACATGCTGCCCAGGTTCTTCGAGCAGTACGGCTGGGGTGGGTAGGGGGCATCGCCCCGCCCAGGCGGTTCCCGCACATCCCGCGGATGCTGCCCCCGCGGAGCGGGTAAAATTTTTAGAATGATGAAATTCATGCCCCGACATATTATGATCGAGCCTTTTCCCCTTCGTTCCGCGGCCAGACCCCACCTTGGGGGGTTCCGGGACGGAGTCAGCCCATAGCAGGCAAGCTTCTTATGCAGCAGGAGACCAAGACCGTGGAATTGACCGGTGCCGAAATTTTCGTCCGCTGTCTGCAGGAGGAAGGTGCTGATCTGATATTCGGGTACCCCGGCGGCTCCGTACTTCACATCTACGACGCCCTGTACCGGCAGGATAAGGTCAAGCACATCCTCGTGCGACATGAACAAGGGGCGGTGCATGCCGCCGAAGGTTTCGCCAAGTCCACCGGCAAGCCCGGCGTGGTTCTGGTGACTTCCGGTCCCGGCGCCACCAATGCCGTCACCGGCATTGCCGATGCCTACATGGATTCCGTGCCCATGGTGGTCTTCACCGGCCAGGTGCCCACCAGCCTGATCGGCAACGATGCCTTCCAGGAAGTGGATACCGTGGGTATCACCCGTCCCTGCGTGAAGCACAACTTCCTGGTCAAGGATGTCAAGGATCTGGCCACCACCATCAAGAAGGCCTTTTACGTGGCCACCACCGGTCGCCCGGGTCCCGTGGTGGTGGACATCCCCAAGGACATCACCGCCGCCCGTTGCGAGTTCAGCTATCCCAAGAGCATCAAGATGCGCTCCTACAACCCCACGGTGAAGGGGCACTCCGGGCAGATCCGCAAGGCGGTGGACCTGATCCTGTCCGCAAAGCAGCCCATGCTTTATACCGGCGGCGGCGTGATCCTGGGCAATGCGGCCAAGTCTCTGACCGAACTGACCCGTCTGCTGAACTACCCCATTACCAACACGCTCATGGGTCTGGGCGGCTATCCGGCCTCCGATCGCCAGTTCCTGGGCATGCTGGGCATGCACGGCACCTACGAGGCCAACATGGCCATGCATCATGCCGACGTGCTCATTGCCATCGGCGCCCGCTTCGATGACCGGGTGACCGGCAATATCGAGAAATTCTGCCCCCATGCCCGCATCGTCCATGTGGACGTGGACCCGGCCTCCATTTCCAAGAACGTGAAGGTGGACGTGCCCATCGTGGGACAGGTGGACCCGGTACTCAAGGCCATGATCAAGGAGATCAAGGCCGGCGAAGCCCGACCCGATCAGGAGGCCCTGGCCAAGTGGTGGAAGCAGATCGACGAATGGCGGGCCATGGACTGCCTCAAGTACGACAAGACCAGCAAGCTGATCAAGCCCCAGCACGTGCTGGAGACCCTCTGGCGCCTGACCAAGGGCGATGCCTTCGTCTGTTCCGACGTGGGTCAGCACCAGATGTGGACGGCCCAGTTCTACGGCTTTGACAAGCCCAATCGCTGGATCAACTCCGGCGGCCTTGGCACCATGGGCTTCGGTCTGCCGGCAGCCATCGGCACCCAGATCGCCCATCCGGACGAGACCGTGGTCTGCGTCACCGGCGAGGCCAGCATCCAGATGTGCATCCAGGAGCTGTCCACCGCCCTGCAGTACCATCTGCCCATCAAGGTGGTGGCCCTGAACAACCGCTACATGGGCATGGTGCGCCAGTGGCAGGAATTCTTCTATCAGGGGCGCTATGCCATGTCCTACATGGATGCGCTACCCGATTTCGTGCAGCTGGCGGAGGCCTACGGCCACGTGGGCATGTGCATCGAACAGCCGGGTGACGTGGAAGGCGCCATCCAGGAGGCCCTGAAGATGAAGGATCGCCTGGTGTTCATGGACTTCGTCACCGACCAGAGCGAGAACGTCTATCCCATGGTTCCGGCCGGTGCGGGCCAGAACGAAATGATCCTCCTGTGATGCGACCATGAGACACATAATCTCAATCCTGATGGAAAACGAGTCCGGCGCCCTCTCCCGGGTGGCCGGGCTGTTCTCGGCCCGTGGCTACAATATCGAGTCCCTCACCGTGGCCCCCACCGAGGACCCGACCCTGTCCCGTCTCACCCTGGTGACCCGGGGGTCCGACGAGGTGATCGAACAGATCACCAAGCAGCTCAACAAGCTGGTGGACGTGGTCAAGCTGCTGGACCTGACCGAGCACCGTCACATCGAACGCGAGATGATGATGGTGAAGCTCAAGGTCCAGGACGGTGAGCAGCGGGCCGAGGTCGTGCGCATGACCGAGATCTTTCGCGGCCACATCATCGATGTGAGCGCCACCACCTATGTGGTGGAGCTGACCGGCGACAGCCCCAAGCTGGATGCCTTCATCGACGCGGTACGCGGTTTCGAGGTGGTTGAAGTGGTACGCTCCGGCGTCATGGGCATTGCCCGCGGCGACGTGGCCCTCAGGCTTTGATCCCATTTTTCTTTATCTGAACCTTTACTCCTTATCCGTATTTCGGGGATACCTACCATGCAGGTCTATTACGACAAAGACGCCGATCTCTCCATCATCCAGGGGATGAAGGTGGCCATCATCGGCTACGGCTCCCAGGGCCACGCCCACGCCAACAACCTCAAGGATTCCGGCGTCGACGTGACCGTGGGCTTGCGCCCCGGCTCGGCCTCCGCCAAGAAGGCCGAAGATGCCGGTCTGAACGTCAAGAACATCGAAGTGGCGGTCAAGAACGCCGACCTGGTGATGATCCTGGCCCCCGACGAGCACCAGGCCGCCCTCTACCGGGATCTGGTGGAGCCCAACCTGAAGGAAGGCGGTGCCCTGGCCTTCGCCCATGGTTTCAACGTCCATTTCGAGCAGATCCAGCCCCGTGAGGATCTGGACGTGATCATGATCGCGCCCAAGGGTCCCGGCCATCTGGTGCGCTCCACCTACAAGCAGGGCGGCGGCGTGCCCAGCCTGATCGCCGTCTATCAGGACGCCAGTGGTCGTGCCCGTGATATCGCTCTGTCCTATGCCTCCGCCAATGGCGGTGGCCGCGCCGGCGTGATCGAGACCACCTTCAAGGACGAGACCGAAACCGACCTGTTCGGTGAGCAGGCCGTGCTCTGCGGTGGCGCCTCCGCCCTGGTTCAGGCCGGTTTCGAAACCCTGGTGGAAGCCGGCTATCCGCCGGAAATGGCCTACTTCGAGTGTCTGCATGAACTCAAGCTGATCGTCGATCTGATGTACGAGGGCGGCATCGCCGACATGCGCTACTCCATCTCCAATACGGCGGAGTACGGCGACATCACCCGCGGCCCCCGCGTGGTCAACGAACAGACCAAGGAAGAGATGCGCAAGATCCTGCGCGAGATCCAGACCGGTGACTTCGCCCGCGAATTCATCCTGGAAAGTGCTTCCGGCAATGCCAAGCTCAA
This sequence comes from Ectothiorhodospira sp. PHS-1, assembly GCF_000225005.1. Taxonomy (NCBI): domain Bacteria; kingdom Pseudomonadati; phylum Pseudomonadota; class Gammaproteobacteria; order Chromatiales; family Ectothiorhodospiraceae; genus Ectothiorhodospira; species Ectothiorhodospira sp. PHS-1. Next base: position 27,437 of record NZ_AGBG01000025.1, read on the forward strand.
GGCCAGCCGTCGCATCGCCCGCGAGCACCCCATCGAGGTGGTGGGCTCCCGTTTGCGTGACATGATGCCCTGGATCAAGGCCAACAAGATCGTGGACAAGTCCAAGAACTGATCTTTGCCGGTGTTGTGATGACGGGGGCTGCGCCTGGCGCAGCCCCCGTCGTGTGTGTCATCCGGCTCGAGGCGACCATGCCCTTCGAGCCTGTCGTACGGGATACATCCATGCTTCCCATCGCTCCGGAAGGACGTCCCTATCTGGCGCAGGTCGCCGTCCTGGTGGCTCTTGCACACTTTTTTCTCGGCGTCTGGGCCTTGCCGACCTGGTTGTTGCTGATCGCCGCCCTGGTGATGTTCCGCGACATGCCGCGCAAGACCCCACCCAATCCGTTGGCGGTGGTCAGTCCCGTGGATGCGGTGGTGACCGCGGTGCGGGAATGTCATGATCCGTTCCTGGATCGCCGAACCACCTGTGTTACCCTGCAGCAGCGCCGTTTCGGCGAGTTCAATGTCCACAGTCCGATAGAGGGCAAGTTCCAGCAGTACTGGGCGGGTGGCGAGGGTCAGGAAGTGGCGGAGGCCGAGGGTCGTTTTGCCATCTGGTTGCAGACTGACGAGAAGGAGGATGTGGTCATGGCCACGGACCGTCGGCGCTGGCCCCATCGCCTGAGTATTCTGGTGCATGCCGGCGAGCGGCTGGGGCAGGGCAGACGCTGCGGTTTTCTGGGTTTCTGGCGCCCGGTGGAACTCTATCTGCCCGATAATGCCAGAGTGGACGTGAAGCCCGGTCAGACGGTTCTGGCGGGGGTCAATGTCATTGCCACCTTGCTGCACAAGAAAGAGCCGACGGGAGGCTCATGATGATGGAGTCGCAGCCCGAACATCCCAAGGGGCGCAAGGGGATCTATCTCCTGCCCAACCTGTTCACCACGGCGGCGCTGTTTGCCGGATTTTTCGCCATCATGGCAGCCATCAACGGGGACTTCATCGCGGCGGCGGTGTCGGTCTTCATCGCCATGGTGCTCGATGGCGTGGATGGAAGGGTGGCCAGGTTGACCAACACCCAGAGCGCCTTTGGGGCCGAGTATGACTCCCTGGCGGACATGGTCTCCTTCGGGGTGGCGCCAGCAGTGGTCATGTATCTGTGGGTGTTGAACGGGCTTGGCCAGCTGGGGCTGGTGGCCGCTTTCTTCTATACCGCCGCCGCGGCCCTGCGCCTGGCGCGTTTCAATACCAAACTGGGAGTGGCGGACAAGCGGTTTTTCCAGGGCTTGCCCAGTCCCGCCTCCGCCGCCGTCATGATGGGGCTGGTCTGGGTCTGGAACGATCTGGAGTTTTCCGGCGCCGGGATCATGTTGCCCGCGCTGCTGGTCACCGTCCTGTGCGGGGCGGCCATGGTGAGCAATCTCACCTATTTCAGTTTCAAGGACATGGATTTTCGCCATCGGGTCCCCTTTTTCGTGGTCATCGCGGTGGTGCTGGCGGTGATGCTCACGGCCATCGATCCGCCGAAGGTGCTGTGGGTCGGGTTTGTGGTCTACGCGCTGTCGGGGCCCGCACTGATGCTGTTCCGCTGGCGGCGCAAGCGTCTGCAGCGGACCACTTCCGGTGAAGAGGAGGGTTGAGCAGGTTCAGGTGAAATATGGGATTGACGATGGTGTTGAATATGCGTAATATGTGCGCCTTCGGCATCGTCGTCGACTGCTCGCGATGCTCGGGAAATCCGGGGTATAGCGCAGTCTGGTAGCGCGCCTGCTTTGGGAGCAGGATGTCGGGGGTTCGAATCCCTCTACCCCGACCATTTGAACCGCCGGGCGGTACGATCCAGGCGCCTGTAGCTCAACCGGATAGAGCATCGGCCTTCTAAGCCGAGGGTTGCAGGTTCGAGTCCTGCCAGGCGCGCCAAGTTGGTTTGATGTGATAGTAGTGCTGTTTTATGGTGGCCGTAGCTCAGATGGTAGAGTCCCGGATTGTGATTCCGGTTGTCGCGGGTTCGAGCCCCGTCGGCCACCCCATTTGGCAGGGATGATCGTGCAGACATTCTCGGAATGTCTTGCCAGGGAAAATTAAGGCGAAAAGTCGTGTTCCCGGGCCGTTAGCTCAATTGGTAGAGCAGTGGACTCTTAATCCATTGGTTGTAGGTTCGATTCCTACACGGCCCACCAATTTGTCCGGATATGCAGGAGGCCCGACGATTGTCGGGCCTTTTTGCATTGTGGGGCAGGGTTATGGAGCGGCGGGCGTGCCTGTATAATGCCCTGCTACGTCTGGGAATGACGGTGTTTGGCGAAAGTGGCGGAATTGGTAGACGCGCTGGATTTAGGTTCCAGTGGGGTAACCCGTGAGAGTTCGAGTCTCTCCTTTCGCACCATGTTCAAGCCATCGGCAATGTGTGTCCGGCAGACGCACCCTCAGGGATTCGGCGATTGGCCGGGTGGCATGAAGGGCACACGCGCGGTGCCCTCGGGTCCCGGCTCTTGCCAAGTCCAAGAATTCTGAAATAGACGCGAACGACGCGAAGAGGTTTTCAGTCCATGCAAGTATCAGTGGAGTCCTTGAGCAGCCTGGAACGGCGTATGACGGTTCAGGTGCCTGCCGAGCGGATTCAGGAAGAAGTGGATCGTCGTCTCAAATCCCTGGTGAAGCGGGTGAAGATTGATGGCTTCCGCCCCGGCAAGGTGCCGCTCAAGGTGGTCCAGCAGCGCTATGGCGACGGGGTTTACCAGGAAGTTCTGGGTGAACTGATGCAGTCCTCCTACCAGGATGCATTGAACCAGGAAAGCCTGATTCCCGCTGGTCCGCCGGACATCGAACCCAAGTCCGTCGAAGCCGGTCAGGCGCTCGAATACGTGGCCGTGTTCGAGGTCTTCCCCGACGTGGTGCCCGCCGACATGAGCGGTGTGGAGATCAGCCGTCCCCAGGTGGACATCACCGATGCCGATGTGGACAAGGTGATCGAGTCCCTGCGCAAGCAGCGCCGCCAGTGGTCCGACGTGGCGCGTGAGTCGGCCAAGGGCGACCGCATCGTCGTCGACTTCATCGGCACCCTGGACGGCGAGGCCTTTGAGGGCGGTAGCGCCGAGGATGCCAATCTGGAGTTGGGCGAAGGCCGCATGATTCCCGGCTTCGAAGAACAGCTGGAAGGGCTCAAGGCCGGTGATCAGAAGACCATTTCCGTGACCTTCCCGGAAGATTACCCGGCCGAGCATCTGGCCGGTCGTCCGGCTGAGTTTGCCGTCACGGTCAAGGCCGTGCAGGAATCCGTGCTGCCCGAGGTCAATGACGAATTCGCCAAGGATTTCGGCGTCGAGGATGGCGGCGTGGAAAAGCTGCGTGAAGAAGTGCGCAAGAACATGGGCCGAGAGATGGAACAGGCGGTCAAGGCCAAGGTCAAAGACCAGGTGATGCAGGCACTGTTCGATCGCAATGCGGTGGATCTGCCCAAGGCGGTGGTGAAGGACGAGATCGACCGTCTGCGGGAGCAGGCCATTTCCCGCTTCGGTCGTAGCGCCCAGGGCGTGCCGGATCTGGCGGATGAACTGTTCGAGGAAGAGGCCCGTCGCCGGGTGGCCCTGGGGCTGGTGATTCGCGAGATCATCCGTCGCGATGAAATCCGCGTGGATCAGGCCCGTGTCACGGCAGAACTGGAAGCCATGTCCGCCGGTTATGAAGACCCGGAACAGGTGATGAAGTACTATCGTAACAACAAGCAGGCCATGAGCGGCCTGGAAGCCATGGTTCTTGAGCAGCAGGTGGTGGAGCGGGTGCTGGAACAGTGCCAGGTCAAGGATGAGTCCATCAGCTTCGACCGTCTCATGAACCCGTCGCAGGAGACCGAGGCCTAAATGAGCGATCGTGGGTTTGCAGCAGCGGGCGGTGCCCTGGATACCCGGGCACTGAATCTGGTCCCCATGGTGGTCGAACAGACCGCCCGGGGGGAGCGTGCATACGACATCTATTCCCGACTCCTCAAGGAGCGGGTGATCTTCGTCGTGGGTCCGGTGGAGGACTACATGGCGAATGTGATCGTGGCGCAGCTTCTGTTCCTGGAGTCTGAAAACCCCGACAAGGACATCAGCCTCTACATCAACTCCCCCGGCGGTGTGGTCACCGCCGGGCTGGCCATCTACGACACCATGCAGTTCATCAAGCCCGATGTCAGCACCCTGTGCATCGGCCAGGCGGCCAGCATGGGTGCCGTCCTGCTGGCCGGCGGGGCCGCGGGCAAGCGCTACTGCCTGCCCCATTCCCGGGTGATGATTCATCAGCCCCTGGGTGGTTTCCAGGGTCAGGCGACGGATATCGACATCCATGCCCGTGAGATCCTCAAGGTGCGCGACCAGCTCAACGGCATCCTCTCGAAGCACACCGGCCAGCCGGTGGAGCGTATCGAGCAGGATACCGAGCGCGACCGCTTCCTGAGCGCCACCGACGCCCAGGAATACGGCATCATCGACAAGGTTCTGGAGACCCGGAGTCTGCTTCAGGGTTCCTGATCCGGAAGGTTCCGGACGACAGGAAAACCGCGTCCGGTTGCGGCTTGCATCTTGTCCCGAAAAGGGGCAAGGTGTCACCGAATGGTACTACTTGAGGTCCGCTCATGAGCGACAAGAAAGGCAAGGATTCGGACAGCGGCAAACTGCTCTACTGTTCCTTTTGCGGCAAGAGCCAGCACGAAGTGCGCAAGCTGATCGCCGGTCCCTCGGTGTTCATCTGTGACGAGTGCGTGGAGCTGTGCAACGACATCATCCGCGAGGAGATGCAGGAGCAGGGCGCGGTGGCGGGCAGCAAGTTGCCTCGTCCTCATGAAATCAAGCAGATCCTGGATGAATACGTCATCGGTCAGGAGCGGGCCAAGAAGATCCTGTCCGTGGCGGTGTACAACCATTACAAGCGCCTGGAAGCTCGCGGGGGCAAGGACGAGGTGGAACTGGCCAAGAGCAATATTCTGCTCATCGGTCCCACCGGTTCCGGCAAGACCCTGCTGGCCGAGACCTTGGCGCGCTTGCTGAACGTGCCCTTCACCATCGCCGACGCCACCACCCTCACCGAGGCGGGTTACGTGGGCGAGGATGTGGAGAACATCATCCAGAAACTGCTGCAGAAGTGTGACTATGATGTGGAAAAGGCCCAGACCGGCATCGTCTACATCGACGAGATCGACAAGATCTCCCGCAAGTCCGATAACCCCTCCATCACCCGGGATGTCTCCGGTGAGGGTGTGCAGCAGGCCCTGCTCAAGCTGATCGAGGGCACGGTTGCCTCGGTCCCGCCCCAGGGTGGTCGCAAGCATCCCCAGCAGGAATTCCTGCAGGTGGATACCCGCAACATCCTCTTCATCGTGGGGGGGGCCTTTGCCGGCCTGGAGAAGGTCATCCGGGATCGTACCGAAAAGGGCGGCATTGGTTTCTCCGCCGAGGTCAAGAGCCGGGACAGTGGCCAGTCCTCCACTCAGCTGTTGTTCGGCGTGGAGCCGGAAGACCTGATCAAGTTTGGTCTGATCCCCGAATTCGTCGGTCGTCTGCCTCTGGTGGCCACCCTGGAGGAACTGGACGAAGCGGCACTGGTGCGTATTCTCACCGAGCCCAAGAACGCCCTGACCAAGCAGTATCGCAAGCTGTTCGACATGGAAGGGGTGGAGATCGAGTTCCGGGAAGACGCCCTGCGCGCCGTGGCACGCAAGGCCATGGAACGCAAGACCGGTGCCCGTGGTCTGCGGACCATCCTGGAGCAGGTATTGCTGGACACCATGTACGAGATTCCTTCGGTGGAGGGCGTTTCCAAGGTGGTGATCGACGACGCCGTGATCATGGGTGACACCAATCCTTACCTGATTTACGAAAACTCCGATTATCAGAAGGCCGCTTCGGACTGAATGCCGGCCACTTGCCGGGATGCGTCCCCACCACGGTGTCGCGGGGCGTGTACGGATCGTGACGCAGTGCCATGTTCATTAAGGACGTGGCACTGCGTGTTTGCTCACCTGTCCTGACTGTTTATCCCTCCTTTTATCCGATTTGCAGCCTTTTTGTCTCCCGGCGCCTTGATTTCCCCGGGAACATACCCATCAAATAGGTCATGGCGGATTGCCAATCCCGGGCCGGTCCCGGTCTTGGTGGAATCTATCACCAAATCCTTATTGAGAGACGAACACCATGGATAATGATCAAAAACCCCAGGCAGCCATGGATGACCCGATCCAGACCGTCCCGGTGCTGCCCCTGCGTGATGTGGTGGTGTATCCCCACATGGTCATCCCTCTGTTCGTCGGTCGGGAGAAATCCATCCGGGCGTTGGATACGGCCATGGCCAGCAACAAGCAGATCTTGTTGGTGGCCCAGAAGAGCGCCGAGGTGGACGAGCCTTCCGCGACGGAGATCCACCGCGTCGGCACCCTGTCTTCCATCCTGCAGTTGCTCAAGCTGCCCGACGGCACTATCAAGGTGCTGGTGGAGGGCTCGGAGCGTGCCCGTGTGATCGAACTGGTGGATGCCGAGGAACACTTCACCGCCCAGATCACCCGCGTGGCACAGTTGCCGGGCGGGGATGAGCGGGAGATGGAAGTGCTGACCCGTTCGGTCCTGAACCTGTTCGATCAGTACGTGAAGCTGAACAAGAAGATCCCGCCGGAGATCCTTACCTCCCTGGCCGGCATCGATGACGCGGCCCGGCTGGCGGATACCATCGCCGCCCACATGTCCCTGAAGATCGAGGAAAAGCAGAAGATCCTCGAGATCGATGACGTGCGTGCCCGTCTGGAGCATCTCATGTCCATGATCGAGGGTGAGATCGACATCCTGCAGATCGAGAAGCGCATCCGCGGCCGCGTGAAGCAGCAGATGGAGAAGAGCCAGCGGGAGTATTACCTCAATGAGCAGATGAAGGCGATCCAGAAGGAGCTGGGCGACATGGAGGACGCACCCAACGAGCTGGAGGAGCTGCAGCGGCGCATCGACGGCGCCGGCATGCCCAAGGAGGCCAAGCAGAAGGCCCAGAACGAGCTCAACAAACTCAAGATGATGTCCCCCATGTCCGCCGAGGCCACCGTGGTGCGAAACTACGTGGAATGGCTGGCCAACATGCCCTGGAAGAAGCGCAGCAAGGTGCGCAACGACCTGGCCGAGGCCCAGCGGGTGCTGGACGAGGACCACTATGGTCTGGAAAAGGTCAAGGAACGCATCCTGGAATACCTGGCCGTGCAGCAGCGGGTGCGCAAGCTCAAGGGACCGATCCTGTGCCTGGTGGGACCGCCGGGGGTGGGTAAGACCTCCCTGGGCCGCTCTATCGCCCGGGCCACCAATCGCAAGTTCACCCGCATGTCCCTGGGCGGGGTCCGTGACGAGGCCGAGATCCGGGGCCATCGTCGGACCTATATCGGGGCGCTTCCCGGCAAGATCGTGCAGAACCTGTCCAAGGTGGGGACGCGCAATCCCCTGTTCCTGCTGGACGAGATCGACAAGATGGCCATGGATTTCCGGGGCGATCCCGCCTCGGCCCTGCTGGAGGTGCTGGATCCGGAACAGAACAGTACCTTCGCCGATCATTACCTGGAGGTGGATTTTGACCTCTCGGATACCATGTTCGTGGCCACGGCCAACAGCCTGAACATCCCCGGACCCTTGCTGGACCGCATGGAGGTCATTCGACTGCCCGGTTATACCGAGGACGAAAAGACCAGCATCGCCCAGAGCTACCTGCTGCCCAAGCAGATGAAGAACAATGGTCTCAAGGAGGGCGAGCTGGTGGTCACCGAGGCCAGCATCCGCGACATCATCCGCTTCTACACCCGGGAGGCGGGGGTGCGTAATCTGGAACGGGAGATTTCCAAGATCTGCCGCAAGGTGGTCAAGGAGCACCTGCTCAAGGGCACCGAGCGCAAGACCCAGGTCACGCCGAAGAATCTGGACAAGTACCTGGGCGTGCGTCGTTTCCGCTATGGTCTGGCGGAGGAGCACGACCAGGTGGGGCAGGTGACCGGTCTGGCCTGGACCGAGGTGGGGGGCGAACTCCTGACCATCGAGGCGGCGGTGGTGCCCGGCAAGGGCAAGTGCCTGCATACCGGCAAGCTGGGTGACGTGATGCAGGAGTCGATTCAGGCGGCCATGACCGTGGTGCGTAGCCGTTGCCGCACCCTGGGTATTGCCGAGGATTTCTACGAGAAGAAGGATATCCACATCCACGTGCCGGAAGGGGCGACACCCAAGGATGGTCCCAGCGCCGGTATCGGCATGTGCACCGCCATTGTGTCGGCTCTCTCAAGCATCCCGGTGCGATCCGATGTGGCCATGACGGGGGAAATCACTCTGCGCGGTGAAGTCCTGCCCATCGGTGGTCTCAAGGAGAAGCTACTGGCGGCTCACCGGGGAGGGATCGAGACAGTGGTCATTCCCAAGGAAAACGAGAAGGATCTGGTGGATATTCCTAAAAACATCAAGAGTAAGCTGGATATCCGCGCCGTACGCTGGATCGATGAGGTTCTGGCCATTGCTCTCAAGGAGCGCCCGGCCGCCGCTAAGGAGGGCGACAAGCCGGAAAAGCCCGAGGTGGTCTCCAAGGGGGCGGAGGAGGTCACCCAGCGAGGAGTGCCCCATCACTGATGACGCCTTCCGGATGTTGAAGGGCAGGGTAAGCACACCATGAGATGCGGCGGCCGGAAGGCGTGTTCTTCCGGCCGTCGGTTCGTGCCCGGCCTTGCCGCCAGTGCCGTCCGTCGGCGGTTTCAGCCTCCCATGAAGGCTTGTTGACAGGCCCGAAATCCACTTGGTATAAAGTCCGCGTTCTTGTCGCAGCACTCATAACTATACCTAGAACCTTTCATTGCCCGAGTCATGGCGCCGACCACGAGAGTCAGGCGTATCCGTATGTGTTTTTCTCTGGACTCGCGCGACGCTCACACCACTTCTCCACCCTCTGCCCAAGCGAAGGTAAAATTGAATGAATAAATCCGAGTTGATTGAGGCCGTAGCCAGCTCCGCCGATCTTCCCAAGGCAGCGGCTGCGCGCGCGGTGGATTCCATGATCGACGTGATTTCTGCCACCCTGCGCCAGGGTGACCAGGTGACGATCGTCGGATTCGGAACCTTCCTGGTACGCAAGCGTGAAGCCCGTAGCGGCCGCAACCCCCGCACCGGCGAGACCATCGAGATCGCTGCCTCCAATGTTCCCAGTTTCAAGGCTGGTAAAGCGCTGAAGGATGCTGTAAACTAGCGTGCTTTAGACGGGTGCTTAGCTCAGCTGGTAGAGCGTCGCCCTTACAAGGCGAATGTCGGGGGTTCGATCCCCTCAGCACCCACCAAGGTTCTTTGCAGCAATATCTGGAGCGGTAGTTCAGTTGGTTAGAATACCGGCCTGTCACGCCGGGGGTCGCGGGTTCGAGTCCCGTCCGCTCCGCCAACTATCGAAAGGGCACCTCAGGGTGCCCTTTTTTGTGTCCTGTCTTTGCCTGTCCGCCCCGCTTATCCGGTATCATGACGGTCATTTTCCCAATGGCAGATGGATAGCTTGTTCCCATGCTCCTGAAAATTCGCGATAAAGCCAGTGGCTGGCTGGCCTATGCGATCATCATCATGATCGCCATTCCCTTTGCCCTTTGGGGTGTGCATGAATACTTCGGCGGCGGCGCCCGCCTGGTGGCCGTGGAGGTGAACGGGGTGGAGATCACTACCCGGGCCTTCCAGCGGGAAGTGCAACAGCAAAGACAGCAGGTGGCCCAGTTTTTCGGCGGACGCCTGCCACCGGAACTGGTGGATGACGAGCGTCTGCGGGAAAATGCCCTGCAGACCCTGATTCGCCGCGAACTGATGCAGCAGGCGGTGGATGCCCAGGGCTTTAGGGTCAGCCAGCAGGCGGTGGCCCGTGAACTGGCCGGTTTCGAGGCATTCCAGCGGGACGGGGTTTTCGATCCGGTCCGATATACCCAACTGCTGGAAGCCCAGCGCATCAGCCGGGCTGCCTTCGAGCAGGATGTGGCCTTGGGGCTGTTGATGGAGCAATTCGAGGGCGGGGTCAGGATTTCCGCTTTCGTGACCGATGCCGAGGTGCGCGAATACCTGCGTCTGCGGGATCAGGAACGGGAACTGAGCTACTTCGTCATCCCGGCGGCGGAATATGCTGCCGGCGTGGAGATCGGCGACACGGACATTCAGGCCTACTACGCCGCCCATGGGGACCGCTTCCGGACGCCGGAACGGGTGCGACTGGAGTATCTGGTGCTGGACCTGGAACAGCTGGAGTCCCGCATCACCCCCTCTGAGTCCGAGCTGCGTCGCCATTATCAGCAGCAGATTGACCGTTTCACGACCCCCGAGGAGCGCCGTGCCGCCCATATCCTGGTCCGGGTCGGCGCCGATGCCGATGCCGATGCGGTGGCCGATGCCCGGGCCCGTGCCCAGGCCCTGCGCGCCCGGGTGACCGGTGGCGAGGACTTTGCCCAGGTGGCGGCGGAGGCCTCCGAGGACCGCATGACCGCGGAGCGGGGCGGGGATCTGGGTTATGTCCAGCGAGGTGATTTGGGGCCGGCTCTGGATGGGGTGCTGTTCACCCAGTCCGTCGGTGACCTGAGTCAGCCGGTGCGAACCAGCGAGGGCTTCCATCTGATTCTGCTGGCCGATATCAAGCGGGCCTATGCGGAACCGTTCGAGGATGTGCGTGAGCAGGTGGCGGAGGAGCTGCGCGCCCGTCAGGTGGAATCCCGTCAGATCGAGTTGATGGAACGCCTGCTCACCGAAAGCTATGAGCACCCCCGCAGCCTGGATGCCGCGGCCGATGCCACGGGCCTTGAAATCCGGCGCTCCGACTGGATCACCCGTGATCAGGGGCCGGGGCTGGGTAGCTTCCCCATGGTGCGTCGGGCCGCCTTCAGCCAGGAGGTGTTGCAGGAGGGGCGCAATAGTGACGTGATCGATCTTCCCGATGGCCGCTCCGCCGTGGTACGGGTCCTGGAGCATGAGCCGGCGGCCCCGCGCGCCCTGGCCGAGGTCGCGGATGACATCCGCGCGCTGATCCGGCGAGAGCAGTCCGGCCGTCTGGCCCGGGAGGCCGGCGAGGCGGTGCTGGAGGCCCTGCGCGGCGGCGAGGCATTGGCCGCGGCGGTGGCAGGGTTGCCGGGCACTCTGGAGCAGCAGCGGACCATTACCCGGGACAGCACCGAGGTGCCGGGCGGGGTCATCACGGCAGCCTTTGGCCTGTCGGCCTCGGGCTCGGCGGGTGTGGCGCTGGACAGTGGGGATTATGCCCTGGTGCAGCTGCACGGGGTGAGGGACGTGGAGCCGAGCCGTGTTGAGCTGGCCCGTGCCCGGAGTCATCTGGAAGGGCTCTACGGAGCGCTGGATTTCGAGGCCGTGCTCAACGCCATGGAGGCTGCGGCCAAGATCAAGATTTATCGCGACAACCTGTAATGTCTCAGTGCCGAGGTCCCTATGGAGGGGGCCTCGCGGGAGCGGACCTGCCCGCGTCGGTTCTGCTCGGGAAACTTGTGGGCCCCGGTGCAATCTCTATACTCTGGACCCGTCACGCACCCCGAGAAGAATCCGCGATCCATGGAAAAGCGCTTCACGTCCAAAGATGCCGTCCTGATGGTCTTCCTGCTGGGGATCGCCCTGCTGGTGGTACTGCTCATGTACCAGGTGGACCGGCAGTGGAACCGGCTGTCCGAGATGCAGCGGTCCATGCAGGAGCAGGCCGACGACATGCGGCGCATGCGGGCGGTGATGCAGTCCCTGGATGCACGGCTCAGGGCCGGAGCCATTGCCGCCCAGGACGGCGGTCCGGATGCCCACGTGGAAGTGCCGCCCGCCTTCGCGCGGGCCTGGGCCGCCACCCGGCAGCCGGACTATGCCCAGGGAGACTGGTTGGTCAGGGCCTTCGGTACCGGCCTGGCGACGCTGACACCGCTGGTGTCTTCCGACGCCTATTCCTCGGAGGTGCAGAGCTATGTGCTGGAGTCCCTGCTGATCCGTGACCCGGACACCCTGGAGTGGCAGGGTCTGCTGGCCCGGGACTGGTCCTTCAGCGAGGACGGCCTGACCATTACCTTCCAGCTCCGGGAAGGGATCGAGTTCTCCGATGGTGAGCCGCTGACCGCCGCGGACGTGGTGTTCACCTACGACTTCATCATGACCGACGCCATCGCCGCCCCCCGGGCGCGGGCCTTCCTGGAGAAACTGGAGAAGGTGGAAGCCCTGGGGACTCACGAGGTGGCCTTCACCTTTTCCGAGCCCTACTTCAACAGCCTCTCCCTGGCGGGCGGCATGCAGATCATGCCCCGCCATTTCTACGCGCCCTTCCTGGATAATCCCCAGCAGTTCAACCAGTCCCGTGGCCTGTTGATGGGGTCCGGTCCCTATCGCCTGGCGGACCCCAGGGGCTGGACCCCGGACCAGGGTCTGGTGGAACTGGAGCGCAATCCCCGTTACTGGGGGCCGGTGGATCCCCCCTTCAACCGCCTGCTGTGGCGGGTGATCGAGAACGACAGCGCCCGCCTGACCACCTTCCGCAACCAGGAACTGGACGTCTATGGCGCCCGGCCGCGGGAATACGGGCAGCTCCTTGATGATGCCCGCCTGCGCCAGCGTACCCATCACTTCGAGTACATGAGCCCGACCGCCGGTTATTCCTATATCGGCTGGAACCAGGAACGGGACGGCCGGCCCACCCGGTTCGCTGATCGCAGGGTGCGCCAGGCCATGAGTCATCTGACGGACATCCAGCGGGTCATCGACGAGATCATGCTGGGTTATGCCGAGCCGGCGGTGAGCCCCTTCAATCCCCGCAGTCCCCAGCATGACAGTGCGCTTGAACCCTACGCCTTCAACCTGGAACGGGCCCGCGCCCTGCTGCGGGAGGCGGGCTTCGAGGACCGCAACGGCGACGGCATCCTCCAGGATCCGGAGGGGCGCGCCTTCGAGTTCGACCTGGTGTTCTTCCAGGACAACGAGGACACCCGCCGCATGGTGCTGTTCCTGCGGGATCTCTATGCCCGTGCCGGCATCCTGATGCGGCCCCGGCCCACTGAATGGTCGGTGATGCTGGACCTGCTCAACCGCAAGGACTTCGATGCCATCACCCTGGGTTGGACCAGCGGGGTGGAAACGGACATCTATCAGATGTTCCATTCCAGCCAGACCGTGTCCGGGGGCGACAACTTCATCAACTACCGCAATCCGGAACTGGATGCGGTGATCGAGCGGGCCAGGGGTACGGTGGACGACGATGAGCGGATGGCCATCTGGCACGAGGCGGAGCGTATCCTGCACGAGGATCAGCCCTATACCTTCCTCATGCGGCGCATGACCCTGGCCTTCATCGACGAGCGCATCACCAACCTGCAGGAGACCCGGCTGGGTCTGAATCTGACCAGCATCCCGGTGGAGATCTACGTGCCGGCGATCCAGCAGAAATACGCACGCTGACCATGCCCGGCGGCATCCACGCAGACCCCGGGACCCGGCCATGCTGACCTATATCGTCCGTCGCCTGCTGCTCATGTTCCCCACCCTGATCGGGATCACCGTGGTGGTGTTCGTGGTCATGGCCGCCGCCCCCGGCGGCATCAGTGCCCAGTCCCTGGTGGACGGCATGAACCTGGAGCCCCAGGCCAAGAAGGCGCTGGAGGACTATTACAACCGCATGTATGGCCTGGATCAGCCGGCCCCGGTGCAGTATCTGCGCTGGCTCAACAATGTCTCCCCGGCGGGTTTCACCTTCGACCAGGACGGGGCGATCAGCGGCTTTTCCCTGTTCAAGGGCTCCGAACTGGGCACCAGTTTCCGCTACGGCCGGCCGGTGGGGGATCTGATCGCCGAGCGCCTGCCCATCACCCTGCTGCTCAACATCCTGTCCATTCCCATTATTTACGTCATCGCCATCGCGGTGGGGGTGCAGGCGGCTACCCGGCGCGGCAGCCGCTTCGATACCGGCTCGGGGATGGTCCTGCTGGGGTTGTGGTCCGTGCCCACCATGCTGGCCGGCGTGCTGATGATCGGATTCTTTGCCTCGGAGCAGTTCTGGCGCTGGTTCCCCACCGGCGGCATCAACCGGCGCGAGGCCCTGGACATGCCGTTCCTGCCCCACTGGACCGTGGCCACCGACCTGCTTTTGCTGTTCCTGCTGGCGGGGCTGTGTGCCGCGCTGATGATCTGGGCCGCCCTGAAACTGGCCCGTCACTGGCGCATCCTGCTCGGGGCGGTCCTCGGTGGCGGGCTAGGGGTGCTGATGGCCAACGGGGTGTCGGTGGTCTCCTTCGGTCCGCTGCATGGGGTCCTGATGCTGCTGGTGGCCGGGGTGGTGGGTCTGGTGGCGGCCTCCACGTTCACCGGCCTGCGGGTCGGCATCCTCGGGCTGCTGGGCATGGGGGTGGGCATCGCCCTGGCGGCGGGGCTGGCCCAGGGTGAATTCATTCGGGGGTTTGTGCTGGACCGGGCCTGGCACCTGATTCTGCCGGTGTTGTGTCTGTCCTACGGCGGGTTTGCCTTCCTGGCCAAGCTGACCCGTTCGGCGGTGCTGGAAAATCTGCTCTCCGACTACGCCCGCACCGCGAGGGCCAAGGGGGTAGGGGAAGGCGACGTGCTCTGGCGACACGTGTTTCGCAACTCCCTGCTGCCCCTGATCACCGTGTCCGCCACCCTGCTGCCCAGCCTGCTGGCGGGTTCGGTGATCGTCGAGACCATCTTTTCCATCGATGGCATGGGCAAGCTGGCGGTGGAGGCGGTGCAGACCCGTGACCGGGAGCTGGTGCTGTCGGTCACCCTGATCAGTGGTGTGCTGACGCTGGTGGGCTACCTGCTGGCGGACCTGTGCTATGCGATTGCGGACCCGCGGGTGAGTTATGACTGACACGGTACAGGCGCCGACACTGACCCCACCCACCCGGCGCTCCCGCGGCTATGCGGCCCAGGTTGCCCGGGAGGTACTGCTGCGCTGGGGCGCGCGGGTGGGGTTGGCCTGGATCGGCATTCTGGCGGCGGTGGCCGTGTTTGCCCCCTTCCTGGCCAGCAGCCATCCGTGGCTGATCCTGGAGGGGGGCAACTGGTCCAGTCCGGTGCTGCGTCACCTGACGCCCACCGATGTGACCCTGATGGCGGGTTTTTGTACCGGTCTGGTGTTGTTGTTCCTGCGCCTCTCCCTGCCCAGGAAACTGCTGATCCTGCTGGGGGTGCTGGTGGTGGCCGGCGGGATCAGTGCTGTCACCGTCTCTCCCCCCAAGCTGGTGATTCATGAACAGTATCGGGAGGCGGAAGCGGCCGGCCAGTACGACTGGGTGCTGCGTGCCCCGATCCCGTATTCCCCCAAGGATTACCTGCGGGACTTCGGCGACACGGGCATGGAGCCGCCCCTGGCCGATGACCTGCGCCGGCACTGGCTGGGCACGGAGGAAAACGGCGCCGACGTGTTGTCGCGGATGGTCCATGCCTCCCGCATCGCCCTGGCCATCGGCTTCATCGCCACCGGCATCGCCCTGGTGATCGGGGTCATCGTTGGCGGGCTGATGGGGTATTTCTCGGGCATCGTGGACATGATCGGCATGCGCATCGTGGAGATCTTCGAGGCCATTCCCACCCTGTTCCTGCTGCTCACCTTTGTCGCCTTCTTCGGCCGCAGTCTCTACATGATGATGATCATCATCGGCATCACCTCCTGGTCCGGTTATGCCCGCTACGTGCGCGCCGAGTTCCTCAAGCTGCGGGAGCAGGACTATGTGCAGGCGGCGGTGGCCTGCGGCTTGCCGTTGCGTTCCGTGCTGTTCCGCCACATGTTGCCCAACGGCGTGGCGCCGATCCTGGTGGCGGCCAGCTTCGGCGTGGCCTCGGCGATCCTGGCGGAGGCCACCCTGAGCTTCCTCGGACTGGGGCTGGTGGATGATCCCTCCTGGGGGCAGATGCTCAATCAGGCGGTACAGTCTTCCTCCTTCAACTGGTGGATGGCCGCCTTCCCCGGTGGCGCCATTTTCCTCACCGTGTTTGCCTACAACCTGGTGGGGGAATCCCTGCGGGATGCCCTTGACCCTTATCTGAAAAAGAAGGCCTGAACATGCTGCTGGAGGTCAGAAACCTGCAGACCCATCTCCAGGCCGGCGGCGCCACCGTGAAGGCCGTGGATGATGTCAGTTTCGGTATCGAGCGGGGGGAAACCTTCTGTCTGGTTGGGGAGTCGGGCAGCGGCAAGTCGGTCACGGCCCTGTCGGTGATCCAGTTGCTGCCCCGGGGCATCAGTGATCATCCCGGGGGACAGATCCTGTTCCAGGAACGCCTCGCCGACGGCAGTCACCGGACCGTGGACATGCTGGCTCTGCCGGAGGCGGAGCGCCGCCGCATCCGCGGCGCCCGCATGAGCATGATCTTCCAGGAACCCATGACCTCCCTCAATCCGGTGTTCACGGTGGGGGAGCAGATCGGGGAAGTGCTCAGGCTCCATCGTCCGGAATTGTCGGAGGCGGAGATCCGGGAGCGGACCATCGAGGCTCTGGCCCAGGTACAGATTCCCCATCCTGCCGAACGGGCGGATGAATTTCCCCACCGTCTCTCCGGCGGGCAACGCCAGCGGGTGATGATCGCCATGGCCATGGCCTGCGAACCGGACCTGCTGATCGCCGACGAGCCCACCACGGCCCTGGACGTGACGGTACAGGCGGAGATCCTGCGTCTGATGCGGGAACTGCAGGACCGTAACGGTATGGCCATCCTCTTCATCACCCACGATTTCGGCGTGGTGGCCCGGATGGGGCACCGCCTGGGGGTGATGCGTCTGGGGAAACTGGTGGAGGAGGGGACCGTGCGGCAGGTACTGCGGCGTCCGGAGCATCCCTATACCCGGCAGCTCATTGATGCCCTGCCGGAGAATCTCGGTCGTCGCCGGGAGGCCGCCCGGGGGGCGGACGGGGCTGCCGGACAACAGGCTCCGGAGGCGGTGCCTCTGGTCCGTCTGCGGGACCTGCAGATCCATTTTCCGGTGCGCAAGGGAGTCATGCGCCGGGTGGTGGACCATGTGCGGGCGGTGGATGGGGTGAGCCTGGATATCCCCAAGGGGCAGGTCATGGCCTTGGTGGGGGAGTCCGGTTGCGGCAAGACTACCCTGGGCCGGGCCATCATCCGGTTGCTGGAGCCCACCGGCGGACGCATCCTGTTTGCCGGTGAGGACATCACCCGCCTGCCGGCCAAGGGCATGAAGCCCTACCGTCGGCGCATGCAGATCATTTTCCAGGACCCCATGTCATCCCTGAACCCCCGCCTGACCGTGGCGGCCACCCTGACCGAGCCCATGGCCGTGCACGGGATCGGCAAGGATCGGGATGAGCGGCTGGCCCTGGCGGCCCGGGTGCTGGAGCAGGTGCAATTGCCGGCGGAAAGCCTGTGGCGTTATCCCCATGAGTTCTCCGGGGGGCAGCGCCAGCGTATCGGCATTGCCCGGGCGCTGGTGCTGGACCCGGCCTTCATCGTCTGTGACGAGGTAACCAGCGCCCTGGACGTCTCGGTGCAGGCGGAGGTGCTGCAGATCCTGAGCGCTCTGACCCGGGAGCGGGGGCTGACCCTGTTGTTCATCACCCATAACATCGGGGTGGTGGAATATCTGGCCGACACCATGGCGGTGATGTATCAGGGGCGGGTGGTTGAACAGGGGGAGGCACGCCGGATCTGTCGGGCGCCCGAGCATGAATACACCCGAAAACTGCTGTCGGCAGTGCCGCGGGTGGTGCTGGACTGACGGGTTCCGGGGCGCCCGTTCTCAGGGGGCGGGCGCTTCCCGGGTGGGTGCGTCGATGGTGACCACCATCTGTACGCCGGCCACCTCCAGCAGGTCGTCCTGTTGCAGTGGATGCCGGTCGTGGTCCTTGATCGGCCGGTGGTTGATCAGGGGTGGGCCCAGTTCGGACTGCAGGGGCTGAAGGAACAACTTGTCTTCATCCCGGATCAGGGCTACCACCTGCCGTCCCGGCTACCCCAGGGCGTTCACCGCGGACAGCAGGTCCAGGTGCCTGCCCTGGTTGCGCCCGCTGAGGATGCGCAGCGAGACGCGGTTCGCCGCCCCGATCCCATGATCGATGTCGTGTTTCCGAGCGACCTCCGCTGAGGTCCGGGTATCTCGAATCCGGCGAGTGAGCTCCGGGTTGGCCCGTATGGGGGGCATCCCGGGAGTGGCCAGGCGCAGGATGTAAGTGCCTGCATCCGGCGCTTCCGGTTCGGGATCCGGCGCTGAAACCGGTTGATCGAGCCAGAAACGGAGGCGGAATTTCCCAAGCGTGATGAAGTCTCCGTCATGGAGTGTGGCTTCCTGGACCCTTTCGCCGTTGATGAAGGTTCCGTTGGTGCTGTCGAGGTCGTGCAGGGTGGCGGTGCCCCGGTAAAAGCGCAGGCGGGCGTGGTGTCCGCTGACCGAGCGGTCGTCCAGACGGATCAGGTTGCCCTGTCGGCGGCCGAGGGTCGTGGTGCCTTCCTGCAGCAGGTATTCACCAGCGGGCTGGCGGTTGAGGTAGGCCTGTAGGTATGCCATGGAACGCTCCTCGCATATCCCCTAATGCAACATGAATTCCATGCGCACTCCCACGACAT
Source organism: Ectothiorhodospira sp. PHS-1 (assembly GCF_000225005.1). Taxonomy (NCBI): domain Bacteria; kingdom Pseudomonadati; phylum Pseudomonadota; class Gammaproteobacteria; order Chromatiales; family Ectothiorhodospiraceae; genus Ectothiorhodospira; species Ectothiorhodospira sp. PHS-1. The sequence goes on from NZ_AGBG01000025.1 coordinate 45,976, forward strand.
CAATGATGTCGTGGTTTCTGAGCGGACGGGCCTGGGTAGTGAGTTCTTCGCCGTTGAGTCGTGGCGGGCTGGTCCTGGAGCCGCCCTCCACATGGGTAATGTAGTAGTCCGGGCCGCGCCGCAGGATCGCTGCCACCTGCACCCCCGGATGTCCGAGTGTGGTCACGGCCTTGGTGATGGGCAGTTCACGGCCCGCGTTGGCGCCGCTGAGTATCTGCACCCTGGCCTTGCCAAGGCCGGTGGATGACCGTGATCCCGTCATCGAGTCTTCAGGCAGGGCTGCGCCCGAGGGGGGCGGGACGGGAGGGACGCCCGAGGGAAGGATTAGCGTCTCGTCCACACTCTGCCGGACTTCCTCCCCGGCGCTGGCCAGTTCGGTGAAGCGGATCTGATAGTTGCCGATGACGATGACGTCTCCCTCCCGCAGCACCCGCTTGCGAATCCGGGCACCGTTGATCACGGTGCCGTTGGTGCTGCCCAGATCCTCCACCAGAGCGGCGTTCAGCAGGCTGATCACCTGGGCATGGT
>NZ_AGBG01000024.1:0-48979 GCF_000225005.1 Ectothiorhodospira sp. PHS-1
ACATCACTGGCCCGCTGGATGTCCAGATCAGGGATGCCTGCAAGTTCGTGGAGCGGAACATGCGGGTTTTTGCCACCAAGGCGCCCAATCGGATTGAAATCCCGCAATTTTCCATGAATGCGGTGTTCGAAGCGGTGGTCAACGCTGTTGCTCATCGGGATTACTCCATTTACGGTTCGAAGATCCGTCTGCACCTGTTTTCTGATCGACTGGAAATCTTCTCGCCCGGTGCGATCCCCAATACCATGACCATTGAGAGCATTTCAGAGCGGCAATCGTCACGGAACGAATTGATCAGCTCCTTGCTGGCTCGTTGTCCGATGAATGTGGATGCCATCGGCAGTCAGCGGAACTTCATCATGGATAAGCGCGGTGAGGGGGTACCGATCATCATCACCGAAAGCGAGAAACTGTCGGGTAGAAAGCCGGTATACAGGCTCCTTGATGATGCCGAACTGATGCTGACAATTTTTGCCGCACAATCGCCCCATGGCGAGGACTGAACCACGCACGGATGCATCAGGGCCGGACGGAAAACCTCGATGACCGCACCGGACCCTGCGTCAGCGCAAGGATGCCCGGGGCCGGATCTGCTAGGGTGGCGGGCGCCATCGGAACAAGAGGGTCTATGTCGTGCGTATCGGTATTGGAATCCTGGTCTTTCTCGCCGGCCTGGCCGGCATCTTCTACGCCCTGCCCAGGGTACCCCCGGAGCTGGGCATGTTCGGGGTGCTGTGGCAGCTGTCTCCCTACCTGGGGGTCATGATCGTGGGCTTGGGCATCTTTGCCTACGGCCGCAGCGAGGACGCCCCCATCGAGCGTCAGTAAGGATAAAAACCCCTCTCCCCAAGGGGGAGAGGGGTGAAGGGCAGGGGGCTTGCGGCTTCAGCCGGGGCCTTCCTTCTCGCCCTGCCCGTTCTCTTTCTCCTTGCGCATTTCCTCCTTCTGCTCCTTGAGGTATTGCACCTTCTCCTTGGCAAGCACTCCCGCCAGCAGGAGGAGGGCGATCAGGTTGGGCGCCGCCATCAGGCCGTTGAGGGTGTCCGAGATATCCCAGACCGTGGTCAGGCCTCCGATGGCACCTAGATACAGCACCCCTATGAAAATGATGCGGTAAGGCAGGATGACCCGTTTGCCAAAGGCGTATTCCCAGCTCTTTTCCCCGTAGAAGTTCCAGGTCAGCATGGTGGTGTAGGAAAACAGCACGATGGCGCACAGCACCACCCAGCCACCCAGGCCGGGCAGGCCCAGGGAGAACGCGCTGGTGGTGAGTTCGGCCCCGGTCTGGCCGGTCTGTATCACCCCGGTCACCAGGATCACCAGGGCGGTCATGGTGCAGATCACCAGGGTGTCGATGAATACTTCCCACATGCCCCACAGGCCCTGGGCAAAGGGCTTGTTGCGGGCCTGGGCGTGGACGATGGAAGCGGAGCCCAGACCGGCCTCGTTGGAAAAGATGCCGCGGGCAATGCCGTAGCGGATGGCGCCGGCCACCGTGGCGCCGGCAAAACCACCGATGGCCGAGGCTGGGGTGAAGGCGCCGCTGATGATCTGTGCGAAGGCACCGGGGATCTGGTCGTAATAGCTGATCAGGATGCCGACGGCGCCGATCACATAGATCAGGGCCATCGTGGGCACGATGCGCTCCGCGGTCACCGCGATGCGCTTGATACCCCCCAGGGTGACGGCGCCCACCAGAAGCATGACGCCGATGCCGGTGACCCAGTTGGGGATGCCCAGTCCGGTTTCCATGGCATGGGCCATCGTGTTGGCCTGTACCATGTTGCCGATGCCGAAGGCGGCCAGTCCCGCCAGGATGGCGTAGACCATGGCCAGCCATTTCCAGCGTTTGCCCAGGCCGTTCTCGATGTAATAGAAGACGCCGCCGGAGACCCGGCCGTCATCGTCCACGCGTCGATATTTCAGGCCCAGCGTGGCCTCGGCCAGCTTGGTGGCCATGCCCACCAGGGCCACCATCCACATCCAGAAGACGGCCCCCGGCCCCCCGAGGGCGATGGCGGTGGCCACGCCGGCGATGTTGCCGACGCCGATGGTGGCCGCCATGGCCGAGGACACGGCCTGGAACGGGGTGATGGCGCCCTTGTTCTGGTCGGATTTTCTACGGAACAGGGTGGCAAAGGTGCGTTGCCAGGCAAAACGCAGATGGGTGAACTGGAAAAAACCCAGGCGGAAGGTGAGATAGAGACCGGTGCCCACCAGCAGAATCATGAAGGGAGGGCCCCAGACGATCCCATTGAGCCAATTGTTAAAGTCGATCAAGGTTTGAAGCATCAATTGTTCTCCTTGTGGGGCCTCGGGGTGTTAATGTTGTAACGCCGTTCTGATCCTGCGTGCTCGAAAAGATGTCTCCAAGCCACTCTCCAATCCGTCGCTCCGGCCAGTAACGTCCCACGCCTTCGACGAAACCCACATGCCCGCCGGCCCGGCTCAGTTCCAGGCGGATGTTCGGGGACAGTTCATCGGGGGTGGGAACCGTCTCCGGTGTCATGAACGGATCATCACGGGCATGCAGGATCAGGGTCGGGCACCGGATGCCGCGCAGATAGGGTCGGGAACTGCAGCGGGTGTAGTAATCATCCACGTCGGCGAAGCCGTGCAGGGGGGCGGTGACGGCATCGTCGAACTCCCGGAAAGTCCTCAGTCGGGGCAGGGCGGCGCAGTCCAGGGGCATGGGCATGAGCCGGCACTTTCTCAGGGCCGAGCGCTTCAGTCGCCCCACCAGATACCATTGATAAAATCGGGACAGGCCCTGCTCCATGCGTCGCGCCGAGCGATCCAGGTCGAAGGGAACGGAGATGGCGGCGGCGGCGGCCAGCGGGTTGTCCGGGCCGGTTTCCCCCAGCCACTTGAGCAGGGCATTGCCGCCCAGGGAGACGCCGATGGCGGCCACCGGCCGTGTCGGTTCCTGCCGCAGCAGATGATCCACCAGCCAGGCCATGTCTCCCGTGTCACCGGCAAAATAGCTGCGGGGCAGACGATTGGGTTCGCCGCTGCAGCCCCTGAAGTGCATGGTCAGGGCCTGAAATCCCTGGTCGTGCAGCCGTCGCATGAGTCCCCCGGCGTAGGGGGAACGACTCGAACCTTCCAGTCCGTGAAACAGGATCACCCGGGGGCCGGGCTGTTCCGGGGCCCAGTCAAGATCGATGAAGTCACCATCGGGCAGTTCCAGGCGTTGCCGTCGCAGCGGGATCGCCGGCCGCCGCCGCATCAGGGTGGGGGCCAGGGTCTGTAGATGGGCGCCCGGCAACCACCAGGCGGGGCAAAAGTCACCATCAATCAGCATCGTTCCGGAATCCTTGGCAGGTGTCACATGGGATCAACAGCGCCATGTTACTCCTTTGCATCGTCTCCTCTCATCTCCGGGCTTCCCAACACCAACGGGGAACGGATACATAGTATCCTGACTTGAATCCACCGCCTTGACTCGTTAAAACAGGCTAACACTCCAAAAGTGATCAGACCCCATGGACCTCTCCTCGATCCGCAGTGCCTACAGACGCTATGCTCGCTACTACGACCGGGTATTCGGGCCGATTTTCGCCGGGGGCCGGCGCATGGCCGTGCATCTGGTCAACAATGGCCCCGGTCAACGCATTCTGGAAGTGGGCGTCGGCACCGGTCTGTCGTTGCCGGAATATCGCCAGGATGCCCGTGTGGTCGGCATCGACATCAGTCCCGATATGCTGCAGCTGGCCCGGGAACGGGCCCGGGACGGGGCGCTGCCCCAGGTGGAGGCCTTGTTGGAGATGGACGCGGAGGCGCTGGCGTTTCCGGACAACAGCTTTGACGGGGTGGTGGCCATGTACGTGGCCTCGGTGGTGCCCAATCCGGACAAACTGATGGCGGAGATGCGGCGGGTCTGTGTGCCCGGCGGGGATGTGGTGGTGATCAACCATTTTGCCTCCCGCCATCCCTTCCTGCGGCGGCTGGAGCAGATGTTGCGTCCGCTGTCCCGCCTCATGGGTTTTCGTCCCGACATGGAACTGGACAGCCTGCCGGAGTGGCCGGATCTACATCGCGTGGCGGTCCACAAGACCAACCTGTTCGGTTACTGGAAGCTGGTCCATTACCGCAGCAGCGATGCGCCGGTGCCGTTGCAGGGCGGGGAGACGGTCGCGGTCAAGGCCGCCGCCGACCAACCCGGCTGAAGCACGCCCGTCACCAGCGGGTCCCATTCTGGAACCACGGAACACCCCATGACCATCGACTGGAAGTCCTACGACCCGGCCGGATTCTATGATGAACTCATCGCCGCCCCGGGTCAGGCCCGCGAGGCCGCGCTCACCCTGACCAATTATCTGCGCTCCCTGAGCGATGAAGAGCTGCACGAACGCAAGGCGGCGGCCGAGCACGCCATTGTGGAAATGGGGATTACCTTCACGGTCTACACCGAAGGCGGCAATATCGACCGGGCCTGGCCCTTCGACATCATCCCCCGCCACGAATGGGCCCGGGTGGAAGCGGGCCTGGCTCAACGCCTCACCGCCCTGAACCTGTTCATCAACGATCTCTACAACGAACAGCGCATCATCAAGGACAAGGTCTTCCCCAAGTCGATCCTGGCCAAGTCCAAAAACTTTCGCGAGCAGTGCATCGGCATCCAGCCCACCCATGGTGTCTGGGCCCATATCTGCGGTTCCGACCTGGTGCGGGATGCCGACGGCACCTTCTACGTGCTGGAGGACAACCTGCGGGTACCGTCGGGGGTGTCCTACATGCTGGAAAACCGTCAGGTCACCAAGCGGGTCTTTCCCGAGTTGTTCGACAACTACAGCATCCGCCCGGTGGATGAGTACCCCTCCCAGCTCTTCGACATGCTGGCGGCCCTCTCACCGCGCCCGCTGGATTATCCGGAGGTGGTGGTGCTGACGCCGGGCATCTACAACTCCGCCTATTTTGAGCATGCCTATCTGGCCCAGCGCATGGGGGCGGAACTGGTGGAGGGATCCGACCTGATGGTGGGGGATGATGACTGTGTCTACATGCGCACGGTGGCGGGCCTGGAGCGGGTGGACGTGATCTATCGTCGGATCGATGACCTGTTTCTGGACCCGGAGGCCTTCAATCCCGATTCCATGCTGGGGGTGAGGGGGCTGATGCGGGCCTGGCGCAAGGGCAACGTGGCCCTGGTGAACGCCCCCGGTGCCGGCGTGGCGGACGACAAGGTGGTCTATGCCTTCGTGCCCAAGATGATCCGCTACTATCTGGATCAGGACCCGATCATTCCCAACGTGCCCACCCATCTGTGCATGGACCCCAAGGAGCGGGAGTACGTGCTGGCCAACCTGGAGCATCTGGTGGTCAAGCCCGCCAATGAGTCCGGTGGCTACGGCATGATCGTCGGTCCCCATGCCACCCGCAAGCAGCGCCAGGAGTTCGCCGAGCTGATCCGCAAGGACCCGCGCAACTACATCGCCCAGCCGACCCTGAAGCTCTCTACCTCGCCCACCCTGTGCGATGGCCGGCTCGAACCCCGGCATCTGGACCTGCGTCCCTTCATCCTGCAGGGGGTGCGCACCGATGTGACTGCCGGCGGTCTGACCCGGGTGGCCCTGCGCAAGGGCTCCCTGGTGGTCAACTCCTCCCAGGGCGGGGGGAGCAAGGACACCTGGATCGTGGATACGGACACGGATTGAACCCGCTTCTTACCAACTTGCAGGCCTGACACCATGCTTTCACGTGTTGCCGAACGTCTTTACTGGATGGCCCGTTACATCGAGCGGGCGGAGAATACCGCGCGCATGGTCACGGCCTTCAATCATCTGGCCCTGGACATGCCGCGCAGCGTGCGCCTGTCCTGGCGGGGCATGGTGTCCATCACCGGCAATGAATCGATCTACGAGAAGAATTACCGCAAGTACGACGAGCGCAACGTGGTGAAGTTCCTGCTGGCGGACGACGATAACCCGGGGTCCATTCTCAATGCCCTGCGGGCGGCCCGGGAAAACGTGCGCACCACCCGGGATCTGGTCCCCAGCGAGGTCTGGGAGACGGTGAACGAGCTGTATCATCACGCCGACTCCGCCCTGGACACGGGGATGAGCAAACGGGGACGTTATCAATATCTGGTCAAGGTGATCAGCCACTGCCAGCAGCTGACCGGCATGCTGGCGGGCACCATGAGCCATGACGCCGCCTATGACTTCATCCGCGCTGGCCGCAATCTGGAGCGGGCGGACATGACCACCCGCCTGCTGGATGTGGGCGCCATGGGGCTTTTGAGCAATGATCCCCAGGACGAGGCCGCCATGGCCCAGTTCGAGAGCCTGTTGTGGGTGAACATCCTCAAGTCCCTCAGCGCCTTCCAGATGTATCGCCAGCATGTGCGGCGACGTGTGAACGGCGAGGATGTGCTTAAATACATCTTCCAGGACCGTGAGTTTCCCCGTGCCGTGGCCCATGCCCTGGGCGAGGTGGAAATCAGCCTGACCAACCTGCCTCGCAACGAGACGCCGTTGCGACTGGCGATTCAGGTCCGGCGTCATGTGATGGAAGCCAATGTGGACAAGCTCCTGGAGGCGGATGAGCTGCACCGCTTCATCGACCAGCTGCAGCAGGAGATGAACGAATTGCACGACATGATCGCCGACACCTGGTTCAGCCTGGACAGGGCTGCCTGACCGGGCCTTCGCCCGGCCCGTCTCATGTCCACCCCCACGCCCCTGTCGCTGCTGGCCCCGGAATATGCCCTGTCCGGGAACCGTTTTGACGAACTGCTCACCCCCGAGGGTGTCCTGCGTCCGCAATGGGAGCCGATCATGGGGGCGCTGGTGCAGTTGGGGCCGGAGGGGCTGGCGGAACGGGCTGCGGATATCGGGCGTCTGCTGCGAGAGAGCGGGGTCACTTACAACGTTTATTCCGATCCCCGGGGGGCGGAGCGGCCCTGGCCCCTGGACCCGGTGCCCATGGTGCTGGAGAGCAAGGAATGGGCCGTCATCGAGACCGGCCTGATCCAGCGGGCGGAACTCCTGAACCTGATCCTCAAGGATCTCTATGGTCCCCGGGAACTGATCCGCAAGGGGTTGCTGCCCCTGGACCTGATCTACGGCTATCCGGGATTCCTGCGTCCCTGCGTCGGCAGCCTGCCCGCCATCCCCAACCCCCTGGCCCTGTACGCGGCCGATCTGGTTCGCCGTCCCGACGGGCATTTCGTGGTCCTGGGAGATCGCACCCAGGCCCCTTCCGGGGCAGGGTACGCCCTGGAGAACCGGGTGATTCTGTCCCGGGTATTCCCCAGCCTGTACCGGGATGCCCAGGCCCATCGGCTCACCCGGTTTTTCCAGACCCTGCGCCGCACCCTGGCCACCCTGCGCGCACCGGCCATGGGACAGAATGAACCGCGGGTGGTGCTGCTCTCCCCCGGCCCCCTCAACGAGACCTGGTTCGAGCATGTGTACCTGGCCGGCTACCTGGGATACACCCTGGTACAGGGGCAGGATCTGGTGGTTTCCGAGGGACGGGTCTGGTTGCGTTCCCTGAACGGCCCCGAGCCGGTGGACGTGATCCTGCGACGGGTGGATGACGGCTTCTGCGACCCGCTGGAACTGCGCCAGGATTCCTGGCTGGGGGTGGCGGGCCTGCTGGAAGTGGCGCGACAGGGCAGGGTAGCCATCGTCAATCCCCTGGGCAGTGGCGTACTGGAATGTCCCGCCCTGTCCGCCTATCTGCCCGCCATTGCCCGCCACCTGTTGGGGCAGGATCTGATCCTGTCGACGGTGGAGACCTGGTGGTGCGGTGATCCCCGGCAACGGGATCATGTCCTGTCCCGGCTGGAACGGTTGGTGATCCGTGATCTGGAACCGGGTCGCAGCAGCGCCGTGTTCGGTGATGCGCTGTCCCGACCGGAACGGGAATCCCTGGAAGCGCGCATCCGCGCCAACCCCGGCGGCTTTGTAGCCCAGGAGCGTCTGGAACTGTCCACCCTGCCGGCCTTCGGCCCCGAGGGCGACCTGGAGCCCCGTCGGGGTTGGTTGCGAACCTATCTGTGTGCCCGGGACGGTGATTACGTGGTGATGCCCGGCGGCCTGTCCCGAGTGGCCGGCGCCAGGGATGCTGCCTGGGTCTCGAATCAGGCGAGCGGGGTGAGCAAGGATACCTGGGTGCTGGCCTCCGAGGCCGAGCCGTCACCGGCCCTGATGGGGGCCATGCCCATGGTGGGTGGACTGGGTACCCCGGTATCGTTGTCGGGACGGGTGGCGGAAAACCTGTTCTGGATGGGGCGCTACGCGGAGCGGGCGGAGGGTACCCTGCGACTCATGCTGGTGGTGCTGATGCGCCGTCGCCTGGTGAGGGAATCCGGCGGGAGTGGTGCCTGGGATGCCACCCTGCGTACCCTGCTGCGGGCACTGACCCACCTGACGGCCACTTATCCCGGCTTTGTCCTGGAAGGGGCGGAGACCGCCCTGACCGATCCGGCGCCGGAGTTGCTGGCACTGATCCTGGACCGTGAACGCATCGGGAGCCTGAGCTTCACCCTGCAGTCCTTGCTGCGGGCCGGACATGAACTCAGGGATCGCATCTCCGGTGATAGCTGGCGGGTCATCTCGGCCCTGCGGGAGCGCAGCAACGCCCTGGGGCAGTGGCAACCCCGGGACCCGGAACATCTGGTGCGCCACCTGGATGAACTCATCACCCACCTGCTGGCCATGTCCGGCCTGGCCCAGGAGAGCACGCCCCGGCACCTGAACTGGGTTTTCCTGGATGCCGGACGCCGCCTGGAGCGGGGCCTGATGCTGGCCGGCCTGCTGCGGGCCACCCTGGTGCGCCCTTGCGCCCCGGAGGACGAGCCGGCCTTGCTGGAAGCGGTCCTGAACTATGCCGAGAACACCGCCGCCGATCCCCACGCCCTGCGTCCCGAGGCCCTGCTGGACAGTCTGCTGCTCGATGAACGCAATCCGCGTTCCCTGGGGTTCCAGCTGGCCGCCCTGGAGTGCCATGGCGCCGCCATGCCCCGGACCGAGCGGGATGAGCGCCTGACCCCGGCGGAGCGTCTGATCCTGGAGGCGCGCAATGAACTGCGTCGCCTGCATCTGCGTGAACTGGCCCTGCCGGACACGGAAGGTCATCGCCAGGCCCTGGATCAGTGTCTGGCGCGCCAGCAGCACTTGCTCGGCAGCGCCTCCGATGCCCTGAGCCGATCCTATTTTGATTTCACCCGCAGCCAGCATCTGCTGGTTTCCAATCTGCCCGAGCCGGGGATTTGATGAATTACCGCATCCGGCACGTCACCCGCTACCGCTATCCCAGTCCCGTGGGTCTGTGCCACAACGAGCTTCACCTGGCACCGAGGGATACGGCGACCCAGTCCCTGCAATCGCTGACCCTGCAGGTGAGCCCATTGCCGGGCTACCAGGGGGAGCGGGTGGATTTTTTCGGCAACCGGGTCCATCACTTCAGTATCCAGCAGAGCCACCGGGAACTGGAAATTACTGCCTGCAGTCGGGTGATCCTGCAGTCGCTCGGAACCCAGCCCCAAGGCCTGCAACCCTGGGAAACGGTGCGCGACCAACTGATGCAGGCCGATGGGCCGGAGGTTCTCGATGCCCGTCAGTACGTCCTGCCCTCGCCCCGGGTGCCCCTGTTGCCGGCCCTGCAAGACTATGCCGCCCATTCCATGACGCCGGGACGACCCTTGCGGGAAGCGGTGGAGGATCTGATGGGACGGATTTTCCAGGAGTTCGAGTATCGGCCGGGATTCACTTCCGTGAGTACGGAACTGCCCGTGGTGATGGCTCATCGCTGCGGTGTCTGCCAGGACTTTGCCCATCTGGCCCTGGGCTGTCTGCGCAGCCATGGGCTGGCGGCACGCTATGTCAGCGGCTATCTGGAAACCCTGCCGCCGCCGGGACAGGAAAAGCTGGAAGGGGCTGATGCCTCCCATGCCTGGTTTTCCGTCTACATACCGGGCGAGGGCTGGCTGGATCTGGATCCCACCAACAACCTGATTCCCATGGACCGGCACATCACCCTGGCCTGGGGACGGGACTACACGGATGTGACCCCGGTCAAGGGGGTGCTGTTCGGGGGCGGAGACTCCCACGATCTGGAGGTCCAGGTGGACGTGGCGCGGGAAGGGTAGACGGGCATAAAAAAGCCCTTCTCCCGAAGGAGAAGGGCTTGGCGATGACGCCCTTAGTGCTGCGAGGCCTTGTCGATGCCGATACCCGTCTGGGCACGGATGTACTGAGCTTCGAACAGCTGCTTGTCTACCGCTGCCCGCTTGGACTTGTCCATCAGGGAGAAGACCCAGATGCCGACAAAGGCAATGGTCACGGTGAACAGCGCCGGGTTGCTGTAGGGCACGATGGCCTGTTCATTGCCCAGCACCTGCACCCACACGTTCGGACCCAGAACCACCATCACCACCGCCGAGATCAGGCCCAGGGTACCACCCAGGACCGCGCCCAGGGTGGTCATGCCGCCCCAGTACATGGACATGATCAGCACCGGGAAGGTGGTGGAGGCGGCAATGGTGAAGGCCAGGCCCACCAGGAAGGCGATATTCTGGCTCTGGAAGGTGATTCCCAGCAGTACCGCGATCACCCCCAGCACCAGGGTGGCCACACGGGACACCCGCATTTCCTGCTGACTCGTGGCCTTCTTGTTGATCACGTTGGCGTACAGGTCATGGGAGATGGCAGAGGCACCCGCCAGGGTCAGGCCGGCCACCACCGCCAGGATGGTGGCGAAGGCCACGGCGGAGATGAAGCCCAGGAACAGGTCGCCGCCCAGGGCATGGGACAGGTGGACCGCCGGCATGTTGGAACCACCCAGCATGTTGCCGGCTTCATCGAAGTAGGCCGGGTTGCCCATCACGAAGGCGATGGCGCCCATGCCGATGATGAAGGTCAGCACATAGAAATAGCCGATGAAGCCGGTGGCATAGAACACGGACTTGCGGGCTTCCTTGGCGCTGGGCACGGTGAAGAAGCGCATCAGGATGTGCGGCAGACCGGCGGTACCGAACATCAGGGCGATCCCCAGGGAGATGGCGGAGATCGGGTCATTCACCAGGCCACCCACATTGAAGATGCTTTCACCCTTCTGATGGGTGTCGGCCGCGGTGCGGAACAGGGTTTCCAGACTGAAGTCGGACAGATACAGGGCCATCACCGCAATGAAGGTGGCACCGGAGAGCAGCAGCACTGCCTTGATGATCTGCACCCAGGTGGTGGCCAGCATGCCGCCGAAGGTCACGTAGGCGATGATCAGCATGCCCACGATGACCACGGCCACTTCAAAGCGCAGGCCGAACAGGGTCTGGATCAGGGCGCCCGCGCCCACCATCTGGGCGATCAGGTAGAGCAGGACGATGGTGATGCCGGCAAAGGCCGAGAACACCCGGATCGGGGTGCGCTGGAAGCGGAAGGACACCACGTCGGAAAAGGTGAACCAGGTTGCGCAGGCGTTCGGACATGATGAACATGATCACCGGCCAGCCCACCAAGAAGCCGATGGAGTAGATCAGGCCATCGAAGCCGGAGGTATAGACCAGCGCGGTGATCCCCAGGAAGGACGCCGCGGACATGTAGTCACCGGCGATGGCCAGGCCGTTCTGGAAACCGGTGATGCCGCCACCGGCGGTGTAGAAGTCGGAGGCGGTCTTGGTGCGCCGGGCCGCCCAGTAGGTGACGCCCATGGTGGCGACCACGAAGACCAGGAACATGATGGTGGAGGCATAGCTGATGCCTTCACCCGCATAGGCGTTGGCCGACGCCATCAGCAGGGCGGCTGCCGTCAGAGCAATGAGAATCTTCATCGTGCCAGCTCCCTCACCTTGTCACTCAGCTTGTCGAACTCGGTGTTGGCCTTGTAGACGTAGATGCCGGTCAGCAGGAAGGCAAACACGATGATGCCCACGCCCATGGGAACACCCAGGGTGATGATGCTGTCGCCGAAGGGGCGGATGGACAGCACGGAGGGTGCGAAGGCCACCAGCATGATGAAGGCGTAGTACACCAGCAGCATGAGCGCGATCAGTCCCCAGGCCAGCCTTGCCCGTTTCTTGACGAGCGTCTGGAAATCGGGATCCGCCTTGATACGATCGATCGTACTTTGGTCCATGGACCTCCCCTCTATCAGGTTGGTTTTGGTTATGATCAAATAACTTTTTGTTGCACCGCAAAAAGTCTGTTGCGCAGTTTACCCACATGCGACTGAACATGGAAAAAAAATGCGGAAATTGGAGACAATGTCCGCAGAAAACAGGGATGCCGGTGGCGTGGACAGGGGGGAGAGGCTGACTCAGCCCTTTTTGACCGTCTTTTTGGCGGCTTTGCGCAACGTGGTGATTTGCGTGCTGCGACGTTTTTGGCCACGGGTGCTTTCCCAATCGAAACGGGGCAGATCCTGAAAGGCCCGCCGGATATTGTCGTCCCAGGCCCGTTTGAGATCCATCAGATAATCATCGTCCGCATCCAGGCAGAGGTAGTGTTCGAAGGCCAGGGTGTCCCTTTCGTAGACGATCACCTCGATCGGCGGGCCCACGGTCACGTTGGAACGCATGGTCGAGTCGATGGATACCAGGGCGCAGCGGGCCGCGTCTCCCAGCGAGGTTTCCCGCGCGACGATGCGGTCCAGGATGGGCTTGCCGTACTTGCTTTCACCGATCTGCAGGAAACGGGTATGGCTTGAGGTGGTGATGAAGTTGCCCTGGGGATAGATGAGATAGATTTCCGGCGCCTGCCGGCCGATCTGCCCTCCCAGGATGAAGGAGGCATCGGCGCTGAAGCCGGCCTTGGTCAGGGTGTCCTCATGCTTTTCCCGTTCTTCCCGGTTGATGCGTCCCAGGTAGGCGGCCGCGTCGGACAACCCCCGCACGGAATGCAGGCTCTCCTCGGCCTCGTCCTCGATATCTCGCTTGATTCGGGCGAGGACGGCCTGGGAGGTGGCCAGATTGCCCGCGGTCAGCAGTACGAAGACGCGTTCCTTCTCCAGTTCGAAGGTGTGCATCTTGCTGTACATGGCCACCTGATCCGCACCCGCGTTGGTGCGCGAATCGGAAGCGAGTACCAGTCCGTCGTCAAGGGTGATGGCAAGGCAATAGGTCATGAAGGGAGGGAGTCCGGCTCAAGCGTCGTAGGCATAGTAGGCGTGGGGGAAACGGGCGTCAATCACGCCGGTCTCGGGCCGGGAGCAGGGGAGTCAATCGTGGATGACGTCCACCCGCACGAATAACGGCATGTCCTGCCAGTTCTGCTGTCGTCGGGTACCGCTGACGCGGGCGGCGTCTTCCCTACGGCTGGTGCCGGCATGGGTCAGGGGTATCCATTCACCCACCGGGCCGGAAAGTGTGCTTTCGTTGGACTGCAGATCCAGGCGCCCCCCGCCGGCCGGACTTTCCCGCTCGTACACCGTGCGGATGTCCAGGTGTACCCGGTCGCCGGACAGCAGGCGGGGACGCACCAGGAAGCCGCGTCCCAGGTCCCGGTACTCCACGGAAGACTCCAGGGCAAAGCCGCCCGGTACGGGAACCAGGCGCCGGCTGCCCACGGGGATGGATTCGCCGCTGCGAATGAAGGCGGCATGGCCTTCCAGGACCCTCAGGGTTTGATGCTCCACGCCACGGTCGGTGGTGGTATGGCGGGCGATGGGGGCGGACTCGGGCATCGTCGGCAGTGCCGGGGCGGCATCCTGGTTTGCGTTTCCCCTGCGCACGCTGATGTACAGATTGCGTGGCGGGGTGTCCAGGTCGGCGATGACTCGCCGGATTTCCGCCAGGGTCTGGGTACGGGTGCGGACGATGAGCGTGAAGCCGCTGCCGGTGATGACATCGCGGGGACCCAGCAGGGGTTCGATGAGGGGCAGAATCTCTTCGGCGGGGCGATGTTCCAGGGTGATGACCTGGGCAGTGGGCACGGCGGCTCCGGCGATCCCGGGCAGGAGCAGGATCAGCGTCAGGATCAGGGCCTTGCTCAGTCCGGCGCAGGGTGATGTCACGGGCGGATCTCCCCAAGGGTCATGACCATTACGACTGTACCGGACGGGGAAGATTCCCCGCAAACGAGAAGACCCGCGCGAGGCGGGTCTTCTCCGGGTGGCGGCCCGAAAGGGCCGCCTGCAACCGTCAGCGGTCGTGGCGGGATCAGCCGCGAGCCACGTAGGCGGTGCACCAGCCGTTGGCGGCTACCAGCTTGTTGGGGAACACGGCGCAGCCGCCCCACTCGGTGGCGCTGGGGTCGGTGTACAGCAGGCAGTTGATGCACTTCTGACCCGCGGCGTGGGAGGGGTGGTCCACGCTGGCGCCGTCATGCTTGTAGTTCAGGGCCAGGGCCTCGGGGGAGTTCTCATCCAGGCGCTCGGCGGCCACGGCGGTGCTGATGCCCATGCTCACGACGGGGATGGCGGCCAGGCCGGCGGCACCGAACTTCAGGAAGCTTCTGCGGCTGAGGTCTTGCTTCTTCATTATGGTCTTCTCCTAACGTCTCGCGATATTTACATCATGGGGCGCAGCCGCGGGTACATGGCCCGATCCTGGTCTGTGCCTCAGGAGGTGGCGGAAATCGGTCCGCCACTGAAGATCCCGACAAGAATGTGTGTCGCCATTCCTGATGGGCTTACAAATATAACGGAATATGACGGCCGGTAGTATCCAACATTGTGATGCCAAGGGCTAGTCCGGAAGCTTGGTGTGTGTCAAAAAAAACGTGGATGTGCCGGATCGGTCATTCCCGCGAAAGCGGGAGCGACGGCACGGTTTTTCCATTTCATGCAGGCTCCGGTTCCCTGTCCTGCTTTTGGAAGAACAGCGTCACTTCCCCCAGGCGGATGCCGAACTTGCTCATCACGGCCCGGTTCACCAGCACCCCGTCCTCGTGCATGAACATCCAGTCATCGAAATTGACCTTCACCACCCGGGTACCGATGGGCAGGTTCAGCACGTAACGGAAGTTGAAGGCCTGACCGTAAAGCTTGCCCACGGCCACCCCGTCCACATCGGCGGCACGGCCTTCGTAGGTGTGTTCGTCGAGGCGTCTCAGGCGCCAGACCCGTCGGTCCTCTTCACCGTCCAGGTAGACGAAATCCTCTTCCAGCACCAGTTCGCCGTCTTCCACGTATCCCCGGATATCCACCGTGAACTGGCGCCTGACCTTGCCGAAACGATCCTGGAACAGTCCCCAGGCCCGCACGTCGCCGGTGAAATAGGCCTCCAGATCCAGGGCCGGTGTGGTGTTCGCATAGTCTTCGGGTTTCATGCCGCACCCCGTCAGTGTCAGAAGGAGAACAAGAAGGGCGGATGCCCATCCGTATCGGGACGCAAGACCTTGCGGCGCCATGTCATGGGGCCTCCAGCACGGCGTGCATCAGGTCCGTGTTGCGGGAGCGGAATCCTGCTTCGCAATAGGCCAGATAGAAACGCCAGGTGCGCAGGAATCGCTGGTCATAACCGCCCAGACTCAGGATGGCCGGTGCCTGCTCGCACACCCGCTGGTACCAGTGGTGCAGGGTGTCCGCATAGTCCTGGCCGAAGAAGGCGGTTTCCCTGATCTTCAACCCCGCCTCGGTGGCGTGTTGTTCGAAGGCCGGTACCGAGGGCAGCATGCCTCCCGGGAAGATGTAGAGCTGAATGAAGTCCGCATGGGTGCGGTAGTAGTCAAAGGCCTTGACGTCGATGGTGATGACCTGAACGGCGGCACGGCCGCCGGGACGCAGGCATTGCCGCACAGTCTGGAACCAGGTGGGCCACCACCGTTCTCCCACGGCCTCGAACATCTCGATGGAGACCACGTGGTCGAACTGCTCTTTCAGGTCGCGGTAGTCCTGCAGTCGCAGTTCCACCCGATCCGACAGTCCGGCGGCCTCGATGCGTCGGCGGGCGTAGTCCAGTTGTTCCTGGGACAGGGTAATGCCGGTCACCCGGTAGCCCTGGCGGGCCGCGTGTTCGGCAAAACCGCCCCAGCCGCAACCGATCTCCAGGATATGCGCACCGGGCGCGGCCTCCAGGCGTTCCAGCAGCCGGGCATACTTGCGTGTCTGTGCCGTCTCCAGGGATTCCTCCGGCGGCTCGAACACGGCCGCGGAGTAGGTCATGGTGGGGTCCAGCCATAGCTGGTAGAAGTCGTTGCCCAGATCATAGTGAAAGGCGATGTTGCGGCGACTGCCGGGACGGCTGTTGCCCCGCAGACGATGGCGCAGATTGTCCCACAGGTGGGCCGGTCTTGAGCCGTTCACCAGTTGGGGAATGTGGGGTTGATTCACCGCCCCCATGTTGAGCAGGGCAGGCAGATCGGGACTATCCCAGTCGCCCACCATGTAGCCTTCACCGAATCCCACCAGTCCCCGGGTGAGCAGGCGTCGTATCAGCGCGAAGGGGCGGTGGATGCGGATTTCTCCGCTGCCGCCGGGATGCCGGCCCTCGATGGTCCAGCGATGGCCGTCCGGCGTCTCGATGGTGAGATCCCCCTGATGCAGGTGCCGAAGATGGCGCAGCAGCAGACGCAGGGCCAGGGACGGGGCGCGGGAGGCGAGGGTGCTGGTGCTGCCTTGGGTGGGGGTCTGTTCCAGGGACATCAGTGTTTCTCCTCTTCAGGACGGCGTCGGCTTGCTGTAGTACTGTCCACCTTTCCACCAGATCTTCAGGGCATGCCAGTGGATGGCGGCAATGACCTTGAGGGTCATGAAGGGAACGGCGACCGTCGCCCTGAGCAGTTCACCGTCGGTGAGGGGACGGGCGTGGCCGGTCTGAGCCGCGGACAGCATCAGTCGGGAATCCTGGTACTCGTGGATGAGGACATTCAATGCCTCATCGGGCTCCGACAGTCGGAACTGATAGCGGGCGTCCATCTCGATGAAGGGGGAGACGTAGAACAGCTTCTCCTGTGAGGCGCGCACCGGCCATGTCATGGGAGCGCCGTCGGCGTGCAGGAGATAGTGGTGGCAGTCTCCGAGGGTGTTTCTGACCTCGCAGATGATGGCCCGCAGACTGCCGTCCCGGTGCCGGCAGTACCAGAGGCTCAGGGGGTTGAAGGTGTATCCCAGCACTCTGGGAAAACACAGTAGCTGCACCTGCCCCCCTTCCAGGGTGATCCCTGCCCGGCCTAGGTAGGCATCCACCCAGGGTCGCCAGGGCGACCCGTCACGGGGGCCGTGATCGCGAACATTCAGGCTCAGCAGGTTGAAGTGGTTGACCGAAAGCAGGCGCAGGGATCGGTCCAGATCATCCAGCCGGTCCACGTCCACCAGCAGGCTGAAGACCCGGTAGATGAAGCGATATTCCACCGGGAACAGCCGGCGGTGCATGACCCGGGTGCGGTAGAGACGGTGAGGTTGCGTCATGCCTCGGATGCCTCGACCCGGGGCAGGGTGCGAACCGGCAGGGCATTTTCGGCCTGGGGCGCCACGGTCCAGGGTGGATTGACACCGAGCTGAGCGGCCACCTGCAGGGCGGAGCGCAGTCCGTCTTCGTGGAAGCCGTAGCCGGTCCAGGCACCACAGAACCACAGTCGGTCACGGCCCTGGATCGTGGGCAGGATCCGCTGGGCGTCCATGGCCCCCTGATCGAAGACCGGGTGGTGATAGATGATCTCCTGTATCACCTTCTCCGGCAGTGGTTCTTCCAGAGGATTGAGGCTGACCAGGTATTCCTCCGGCTCGTCCAGGGTCTGGAGGCGATTCATCCAGTAGGTGACGGAAACCTCGTTGGCCGGGGCATCGGTCAGACGGTGACGGGCCAGGTAGTTCCAGGAAGACCAGACCTTGCGCAGCTTCGGCATCAGGCGGGTGTCGGTGTGCAGGATGGTCCGGTTGGGCTGATACTGGAAGGCCTTCAGGATCCGGGTTTCGTCCTCGGAAGGCGCTTCCAGCATGTCCAGGGTTTCGTCGGCATGGCAGCCGAACACGACCTGATCGAAAAAGGCCTCCGAGCCATCCTCGATGATGAGGCGGATCCGGGCTTCCTGACGCTGTACCGCCACCACCCGGCGGGCCACATGGACATTCTCCGGCAGGGCGGCAAGCATCTTTCTCACGTATTCCCGACTGCCGCCGGTGACGGTGTGCCACTGGGGGCGGTCGCTCAGGTCCAGCAGGCCGTGATTGGCAAAGAAGTTCAGGAAGGACAGCAGCGGAAAGTCCAGCATCTTGTGGGTGGGACAGGACCAGATGGCCGCGGCCATGGGCAGCAGGTAGTCATCCCGGAAGCCGGGTCCGTAGCCCTCATTGAGCAGATAGCCCCCCAGGGTCATGTCCGTGCTGGTGCCGGTTTCCAGCAGGCGCTTGCCGGCCCGGTTGAAGCGCACGATATCCGCCAGCATCCGAAGGAAGCGCGGACTGGTGAGGTTGCGGCGCTGGGCAAACAGGGTATTGAGATCCGATCCTGCATATTCCAGGCGTCCATTGCCCACCGAGGCGGAGAAGGACATGTCGGTGGGCTGGCTGGTGATGCCGAGATGCTGGAAAAGGGCGGTGAGGTGCGGATAGTTGCGGTGGTTGAACACCATGAAGCCCGTGTCCACGCCGCGGGGGCCGTTGCGCCCCGGGATGTCCACCGTGTTCGTGTGTCCGCCGATGTAATCATTCCTTTCGAACAGGGTGACGTCATAGTGACGGGACAGCAGCCAGGCGGCGGCCAGTCCGGAGATGCCTGCGCCAACGACGGCGATACGTTCACGGGCCATGTGCTCATTTCCTCAGATCTGGAATTGTTCTTATACATTAACTGTACAAGGATTGTAAAATGCTGTACAAGCTAACTCAGGATACGTTCTCACGGCCTGCGTGCCCCCTTCGGCCGGGCCTGACAGAGTGGTTCGACACCCGATGCCGCGTCAACGTTCCTGATCCGCGCCGACGATACCGATTGTCGTGCACGCCCCATTGGCGAGCATAGCTGCTAGAACACAGGAAGCCAGCATCAGCGAGGCCGGGACAGCCCGAGTACCCGTGAAGATGGTTTGAAAAAGGCAGCGCGCCACCTCCCCCGGGACGGTGGTCTTTCATGAATCATCAGGAGATCAAGACCATGAAGCCAGTTGCACAGATTGCCGGAGACGGCACCATGAAAGCCCCGCTCAAGCTGATGTCGGCCGAGGCCCTGGCAGACCATTACCGAAAGATGCTGGTGGGCTTGGGTGAGGATCCTGAACGGGAGGGCCTTAAAGGCACGCCTCTGCGGGCCGCCAAGGCCATGCAGTACCTGACCCGGGGTTACCATGAGTCACTGGAGGAGCTGGTCAACGGCGCCCTGTTCGCTTCCAGCAGCGACGAGATGGTGCTGGTGAAGGACATTGAGCTGTATTCCCTGTGCGAGCATCACCTGTTGCCCATCATCGGCAAGTGCCATGTGGCCTATCTGCCCGACGGCAAGGTACTGGGGTTGTCCAAGGTGGCCCGTATCGTGGACATGTTCGCCCGTCGGTTGCAGATTCAGGAAAGCATGACCCGGGAGATCGCCCAGGCCATCATGGACGTGACTGGTGCCAAGGGCGTGGCCGTGGTGGCGGAGGCCCGTCACATGTGCATGATGATGCGGGGGGTGGAAAAGCAGAACTCCACCATGGTGACCTCAGTGATGCTGGGTTCCTTCCGGGAGGATGCCCGTACCCGGTCGGAGTTCATGGACCTGATCCGTCGCGGCTGAGAGTGACGGGTTCACGTGGGAGAGAGGCGTGACGGGGAATTCAGGGCGTCCCCGATGCTTCGGACCGCGAGGCGCCCTTGAGCTGCTCCCATGCCGCCAGGGCCGCCTTGCGACTTTCCCCCAGGTCGACCCGCGGGCGCGGATACTCCCTTGGCACCAGGCCCGCGGGGGCGGTCCAGGGAGCCTGTAGATACCGATCCGGCAGAGGTTTGAGCTCCGGCACCCAGCGCCGGACATACTCACCCCGGCCATCAAAGCGCTCTCCCTGCAGCACCGGGTTGAACACCCGGAAGTAGGGGGCCGCGTCAGCCCCGCAACCGGCGGTCCATTGCCAGCCCAGGGTATTGGATGCCAGGTCGGCGTCCACCAGGGTGTCCCAGAACCAGCGTGCCCCCGTCTGCCAGGGAATGCGCAGGTTCTTGACCAGTAGCGAGGCGACGATCATCCGTACCCGGTTGTGCATCCAGCCCGTGTGCCAGAGCTCCCGCATCCCGGCGTCGACCAAGGGGATGCCGGTGCGACCCCGTCGCCAGGCTTCCAGATCCGCCGCGTAGTCCCGGGCATCACGCCAGGGAAAATCTGTAAATCGTTCATCCAGCGGTTGCTCGGGTGTGTGGGGGAAATGAAACAGCAGGTGGAAGGCGAATTCCCGCCAGCCGATCTCCCGCACGAAGGTCTCCACCGAGGCGCCGGCGGTGGCCCCCGCTCCCTGGGCCTGCAGGTACCGGCAGGCCCGGATCAGCTGTCTTGGGCCGATTTCGCCGAAATGGAGATGGGGCGACATGCGAGAGGTGCCCGGTTGTCCCGGCAGGTCCCGGTCGGTCTTGTAGGTCAGGACGGCGCCCGCCAGAAAGCGTTCCAGTGCCCGGTGGGCACCGTCCTCGCCCGGCTGCCAGCAGGCAGCCATGCCCTGGTCCCAGGGAATGCGGGGCAGCAGATCAAAGAATTCCAGGCGATCGTTGTCGGGCCAGCGTGTCGGTGCCGTAATGGACTCCGGCGTGGTTTCCACGTCATCGGGCAGCCCCATGGCGCAGCAGGCTTTCCAGAACGGGGTGAACACCCGATAGGGTTCGCCGCTCTTGTTGCTGACCGTCCAGGGTTCGAACAGCAGGGCGCTGTTGAAGCTCTCCACCGCCAGTCCCCGGTCCTTCAGGGCCGCCTTGATCCGGCGGTCCCGTTCGATCAGGGCGGGTTCATACACCCGGTTCCAGAGCACCTGCCTGGCACCCGTCTCGTCAATCAGTTGCAGAAGCGTCTCCAGGCTGGGTCCCCGGCGCAGGATCAGTCGTGAGCCTGCCGCATCCAGGGCGCTGGAGAAAGCGGTCAGACTGTGATGTAGCCACCAGCGGGAGGCGGCCCCGGGAGACCAGGAGGCTTCTTCCTCTGGTGCGTGGATATAGACAGGGATCACCGGATGCCCTGACCGCAAGGCGTGGGCCAGTGCCGGATTGTCCGCCAGGCGTAGGTCTCGGCGCAGCCACAGCAGGATGGGTTTCATGAGGATTCCCCGGGGGAGTTCGATGGCTGGAGACGGCTGCCGATGTATTCGGCGGCTGCTTGGGGATCCGGAGGCAGCAGGTGAATGCCTCGGCCATGCCAGGCCGACGGGGGACGTCCGTTGTCTGTCAGGGCCAGGAAGATCGGGATGTTTTGGGAAGTGGCCCATGGTTCAAGCTGTGCGGCTCGCGGATGCTGTCCGCACAGGACCATGCCTGCCGGCGCGGCCTGACGGGCGAGTGAACCAATGGCCGCCAGGGAGAGCGGACCCGATAGTCTCAGGACTTCCAGGCCTCTGGCGGCGAGCAGTAGGGACAGGGTGATCAACTCGAGAGGATCGGCTTCATGGGGCAGGGGGGCGATACCCACCCTGGGTCCGTTGCCGTGGCGCAGTTCATGGCGCAGGCGGGAGTGCAGTGCGCGGCAGGCCCAGGCCTGGAAAAATCGGCTTTCCGCCTCCGCCTCGGCGCCTTGAGCCGTGTGTTGTGCCAGGGCTTGGTGCAACGGGTGGATCAGGCGACATATCACCTGTTGCGGGGGGAACAGGGACATGGCATCACCGTAGATCTTTTCCAGTCCACGGGTGTCGAATCGTCGTACCGAGTGCTCCATGCGGTTACGGTAATCCTGCCAGGCATCCGCTGTGATCCTGGACGCAGCCGTCTGTGTTGGGATGTCGGGGGGGGCGGGTCGTGAGGCCGTGACGGACGGATCTTGCTCCAGTACAGCGCGAATCCGGCTGATGGAAATGCCCTGTTCCAGAAGGGCAAGTATCTGCTGGATGCGTTCGATGTCCTGAATGCTGTAAAGCCGGTGACCCTTGGGTGTGCGGCGAGGCGTGATCAGTTCATGGCGCCTTTCCCATGCTCGCAGTGTCACCGCATTGACACCGGTGACGGAAGACACGGTGCGGATGGGGTAGAGCCCGTCTTCGTCCGAAGCGGGAATGGGAAGAGCCGGAGCAGGATTCATGAGCAGGATTGTACAATCGTTGTATAATATTTGTGTAGACCTTTGCGGGAAAGGAGGAAGACGGTGATGAATCAGGCGCAAACCGTGACGACCCCACCGCTGGTCTGGCTGGTGGGGGCCAGCACCGGCATCGGCAAGGCATTGGCCCTGCGTCTGGCCGCCACCGGTCGGCGCGTGGCGGTGACCTCCCGCAGCCGCGAGCGGTTGCAGGCGCTGGCGGAGCAATCACCGGTGGCCGGTGCCATCGAGGTCTTTCCCGGAGATGTCACCGACACCCGGGGACTGGCCGATGTGGCCGCGCAGATCGAGTCCCGGATGGGTCCCATCGGGACGGCCGTCTTCAACGCCGGCGACTATGAGCCCATGGGTCTGGAGGACTTCGATCCCGACCTGTTCCGGCGCATCATCGAGGTCAACTATCTGGGCGTGGTGAACGGACTGGCGGCGGTGATGCCCTTCATGCTGTCACGGGGCGAGGGGCGGATCCTGGTGACCGCCAGCCTGGCCGGCTATCGGGGCTTGCCCAGGGCAGCGCCCTATGGGGCCTCCAAGGCGGCGGTGATCAACATGGCTGAGTCCCTGCAACCGGAGCTGGCCATGCGGGGGGTGCAGCTGCGGGTGATCAATCCCGGGTTCGTGAAGACCCCCATGACCGACAAGAATCGCTTCCACATGCCCTTTCTCATGGAGTCGGACGCGGCCGTGGATGCCATCATGAAGGGACTGGAGGGCAAGGGTTTTGAAATCAGTTTCCCTCGTCCCTTTGCCCTGATCATGAAAAGCCTCAGAATACTGCCCCATCGCCTCTTTCTGGCGCTGACCCGACGCATGGTGGACGGCCGATGAGCGAATCAATGGATGCATGGGCGCGGCGGTATGCCGAATTCTTTTCCCAACTCAGGGAGCCGGATCTGGCCCGGCTGGACGAGTTCTTCACGGCGAATGCCCGCTTCAAGGACCCCTTTAACGACGTGACGGGGCTGGAGCAGATCGCCGCGGTGTTCCGGCACATGTTTCGTCAGTGTCCGGCCCCGCGGTTCTACGTGCATTGCTGGGCCGTCCAGGGCAATACGGCCTTTTTCCACTGGCGTTTCATGGACCGGGACGAGGGTGCCGAAGGCCGGCTACATCTGGACGTGGACGGCATCAGCCGGGTGTTGTTCAACGACGAGGGCAAGGTCTTCAGCCATATCGACTACTGGGACCCGGCCGAATACCTGTACGACCAGATCCCCCTGCTGGGCGGCCTGCTCCGGTTTGTGCGGCGCCGGATCGGGAGTTGAGCCGGCGGGCGGGGAATCTTTGGCTTGAATCCGGGTCCAAATCGGCTATACCCTGCAAACGACTCAAGCTTGAGGCTGGTATCATGTCCGACCCCATTCGTTCCCAAGCCCTTTCCGGTGACCGCCCCTTCCTGTTGGGTGGTCTGGTGATGCTGACCGGGCTGGTGCTGACCCTGCAGACGCCCGTGTCACAGGACGCCATGGCCGATCTGTTCAGCGGCATGGAGAGCCCCACCCTGGCCCGGACCCTGGAGATGTGGCCCGGCAACCCGCCGCCCTGGATGGACGGCGATCAGCTCATGACCGAAGAGGTGGAAGAGTTGCCGATGCTGCTCGGGGCCGATCGCCAGTCCCATGACAGCGCCGCGGCCTTGCGGGAGCGCCCCGTCAGATAGCCGCCAATCCCCGGTTTCTAAAAAAACGCCAGCGCTTCCCGCACGATCTCGTCCAGCAGGGTATCCACCGCTTCCAGGGCCTCCCGGGATTGCGCGTCACCCAGCAGGGTGGGGCGCCGGTAGGCCAGGTGGATGGTGCCCGGTGCATCCGCCAGCTCGTACACGCTGACGACGTAGGGGCAGAAGACGATGTGATGGGGTTCGGTCTCCATCATGCGCCTCGACAGCACGGCACTGCAGAACTCCAGGGCCTCGGCCTGGATGAAAATCGCTTCCCCGCCGATGTCCGCCCCGGTGCGGGAGAGCATGGCGCCGATGTGAGCCACGTTGTTGATGACGATGCCGCGGTCGATGATGGCCATCTCCAGGGCTTCCCGGTACAGGGCATAGTCGCCCTCGATGCTATAGACCTTCAGGTGTTCATTCACGATTCTTGGTTCCATGGCCTGGGCGGGCAGGCCCAGGGTCAGACAGCCCAGCAAGACGAGGCACAGGGCACGGATGGACGTCGGCATCATGGTCGGGCGCTCCTTCAGGGTGA
This sequence comes from Ectothiorhodospira sp. PHS-1, assembly GCF_000225005.1. Classification (NCBI taxonomy): domain Bacteria; kingdom Pseudomonadati; phylum Pseudomonadota; class Gammaproteobacteria; order Chromatiales; family Ectothiorhodospiraceae; genus Ectothiorhodospira; species Ectothiorhodospira sp. PHS-1. Next base: position 24,286 of record NZ_AGBG01000024.1, read on the forward strand.
GTAGAAATGGCCGGCATGCAGGAACCGCCGGCTCCAGTAGGGATGATCCAGGTCTTCCGTGGTGACGGGCCGTCCGCTGGACGGGGCGTGCACGAAACGTCCGTCACCGATATAGATGCTCACATGGCCGGGACCGGCACGGCCGGTGCGAAAGAACAGCAGGTCACCTGGTGTCAGTGCCTGGGTCGAGATCCGCCGTACGCCCTCACTCTGGGTGGTGGTGGTGCGAGGTACCGGGATGCCCGCGTGATGGTGGGTGAACCACACCAGTCCACTGCAATCGAACCCGTCCTCCGGTGATGTGCCGCCGTATCGGTAGGGCTTGCCCACCATGGACAGGGCATGAAACACGACCTGAGAGCGCTGGGGGTCCAGGGTCTCGGGGTCCGCGGGCGGACGTGTCGGGCTGGTGCCGCAGGCCCCCAGCAGCAGGGTCGCGGCAACCAGGGCAAGGCGAAGCCATGGACTCATCGGATTTGCCTCGTCAGTTTGATGGGGTATACAGCAGTTCCCGTATCTGATTCACCGGTGGGGGGTGGTCTGCCCGGAGGGTGATGACGGGCTCATCCGGTCCCAGCGGGTCATGGTGTTGCAACTGCATCTCCAGCACTTCCAGGTCGGCGTCCGAGGCATCATCGCCCGCGGTCATGCGGCGGGTGATCCGTTCCCGCAGACAGTCCGGGTCCGCCTGATAATCCAGCACCCGAAATGGAACACCCAGATCCCGGGCCAGGTCGGCAAACCGGGCGCGGGCGTCCGCCTTGAGAAAGGTGGCGTCCACGATCACCGGGTATCCGGCCCGGAGCAGCAAGGTGGACAACGCCGCCAGCCGGTCGTAGGTCTGGGCGGTTCGGTCCCGGCTGTAAAGGCCCTGCTGGTACTCATCCTTGCCGCGCTCGTGGGCATCCATGCCCGCCAGGCGCTTGCGCTCCACATCGGAGCGAATGCGGATGGCGCCGGTGGCTTCCACCAGAGGCTGACTCAGGGTGGTCTTGCCGCTGCCGGAAAAGCCGTGGTTGATGAACAGGGCAACCGCGCCCGGCCGGGTGAAGCGCTCCGCCAGTTGCAGATAGTCACGGCAGGCTGCCGTGGTCGTCCGGACCTCCGCATCGGACAAGTCCGGCTGGTCCAGGCGAATGGCGGCCACCTTGGCCCGCACCATGGCCCGATAGATCTGGTAGAAACGCAGCAGGGGCATGCCTTCGTAGTCTCCGGTGGACGCCAGCCAGGCATTGAGAAACCGGTGGGCATGGGCTTTTGCGCCCCGGTCGATGAGATCCATGGTGAGAAAGGCCACTTCGCTGATGATGTCGATCCAGCGCAGGGCCGGATTGAATTCAATGCCGTCGAACAGGGTGGGTTCCCCGTCCACCAGGGCGATGTTGCCCAGGTGAAGGTCGCCGTGGCACTCGCGGATGAAACCGTCCCGATGCCGTTGCGCCAGCAGGGGGGTGAGTGCCCGGTGTTGTGCCCGGGTCCAGGCTTCCAGGCGCGCCAGCGGCGCAAGATCCAGCCCGACCGGCCGCAGGCCCCGGATGTGTTCGAAGTTCTGCAGCATGGGGGCCAGTACCTGCGCCGGGCGGCCATGGTCCCGGGTGGCCGGGATGTCGGCGTGGAAGCGAGCCAGCCGGGCGGCAATGGCGTCCATCAGGTCCGGGGTCAAGCGCCCCCGGTCATGGAGATGATCCAGGGTATCGTCGGGATCAAAGCGGCGCATGCGCACCGCATATTCGAAGACGGGGCCGGTGCCGTTGAAGGCGGGGTGCGTCGGATCGCCGGAAAAGGCGACGACGCCATCGTATATCTTCGGCGCCAGACGACCGTTCAGGCGCAGTTCCTCTTCACAGAAATGCCGTCTTTGTTCAAGGCTGGAAAAGTCCAGAAATCCCAGGCTGACCGGCTTCTTGATCTTGTAGGCAAACTCGCCTGCCAGCAGCACCGTGGAGATGTGGGTCTCGATGCACTGCACCTGCGCCACGGGATGGGGATAGGCCGCCGGATGCTTCAGGCTCCGGATGAGTGTCTGTTGCGTCGTCTGATCGGGGTGCATGAGGGTGTGAACAGGCTCCGGATGGGAAACTGGATTCAAGGGTATAGTGTAGGGCACGAAACCGCAGCCTTCCTGTCGATCAGAGTCATGACCAAGACCCGCAAGCCTTCCACCTCCAGCCGCCCCGGCCGCGGCAAGGCGCGTACCCGTACCGCATCCCGCAAGGGCGGCAAGTCCCGTCCACCCCGTCGGTTCCGGCTCTGGCCCCTGCTGCTGGTGATCCTGGTGGTGGGGGGTGTGTTGCTGGGGCATCACGCAGTGCAACTGGATCGACAGATCCAGGCCCAGTTCGAGGGTAAGCGCTGGGCGCTACCGGCACGGGTGTTTGCCCGCCCCCTGGAGCTGTACGTGGGGTTGCCGCTGGATGCCGATGCCCTGGTTCGGGAACTGAGCCTGCTCCACTACCGGGAAGGGGATCGGGAAGGCGAGTATCGACGTCAGGGGAACAGCCTGGTGATCCGTACCCGGGGGTTCCCGTTCGCCGATGGTCATGAGCCGCCGCGGCGGGTCCGGGTGAGCTTCGGTGGCGGTCAGGTCTCGGCCCTGGAGGATCTGGACGCCGGCGGACCCGTCTCGCTGCTGCGTCTGGAGCCGGCGCTGATCGCCAATATCTATCCCTCCCACGGGGAGGACCGGGTGCTGGTGCGCCTGGAAGACGTGCCGCCGGCGCTGATCCAGGCCCTGCTGGTGGTGGAGGACCGCAAGTTCTACCGGCACTTCGGGGTCGACCCCATGGGCATTGCCCGCGCCGCCCTGGCCAATCTGCGCGCGGGACGTACCGTGCAGGGGGGCAGCACCCTGACCCAGCAGCTGGTGAAGAACTACTTCCTCACGCAGGACCGTACCCTGGCGCGCAAGTTCGACGAGGCCATCATGGCCCTGCTGCTGGAACGGCGCTATGACAAGAACGAGATCCTGGAGGCCTACCTGAACGAGGTTTATCTGGGGCAGGACGGCGCGCGCGCCATTCACGGCTTTGGTCTGGCCAGTCAGTTCTATTTCCAGCGCCGTCTCAATGAACTGGAGGTGGCGGAGATGGCCCTGCTGGTGGGCATCATCCGCGGGCCGAATTTCTATGAACCCAGGCGGCGTTCGGAGCGGGCCATGAACCGTCGTAACCTGGTCCTGGGACTGATGGGACAGGCGGGATATCTGAGTGCGGATGAACTGGCCGGGGCCCAGGCCCGGCCGCTGAATGTCAGCGCCCAGGCCCCGTCCGGTGTCAGCCCGTTCCCGGCCTATATCCAGCTGGTGCGGGAGCAGCTGCGTCGGGATTATCGGGATGAAGACCTGCGGGAAGAGGGGCTGCTGATTTTCACCACCCTGGATCCGATGGCCCAGCTGGCGGCCGAGCAGGCCCTGACCCGGGAACTGGATCGGCTGGAGCGGGAGCGGCGTCTGGAGGCGGGGAGTCTGCAGGGGGCGGTGGTGGTCACCAGCGCGGACAATGGCGAGGTTCTGGCCCTGGTGGGGGATCGGCAGATGCGTCAGGCCGCCTTCAATCGGGCCCTGCAGGCCCGTCGGCCGGTGGGTTCGGTGATCAAGCCGATGGTCTACCTGGCCGCCCTGTCCCGGCCGGAACGTTTCACCCTGGCCACCCTGCTGGATGACGAGGCCCTGACCGTGCGTCTGGAGAACGGCGATACCTGGACCCCGCGCAACGCCAATCGTCAGTACCATGGCTGGGTCACCGTCCAGGAGTCCCTGGTCCAGTCCTACAACATCTCCACGACCCGGCTGGGTCTGAATCTGGGCATCGCCAACGTGGTGGATCAGCTCAACGCCCTGGGGCTGGAACGTCGGGTGCCGCCGTTCCCCTCGCTGGTGCTGGGGGCGGTGGAGATGACGCCGCTGGAAGTGACGGCCCTCTATCAGGGGCTGGCCTCCGGTGGCTACCAGGTCCCCCTGCGGGCGATCCGGGAAGTGGTGGATCGGGAGGGTCAACTGTTGCAGCGTTACCCCCTGTCCCTGCGCCTGGCGGCGGATCCCGAGGCGGTCTATCTGGTGACGGCGGCGTTGCATGAGGTGACCCGCAGCGGTACCGGTCGCGCCCTGCAGCGGCGGCTGTCGGCGGATCTGCCGGTGGCGGGCAAGACGGGCACCACGGATGAGCTGCGGGATGCCTGGTTTGCCGGCTACAGCGGGGATGTCCTGTCCGTGGTCTGGGTGGGGCGGGATGACAACCAGCCCACCGGGCTGACCGGTGCCAGCGGCGCCCTGCCGGTCTGGGGCGAGGTGATGGCCCGGGTGGCCCGGCGGGGGCTGTCGCAGACCCCGCCGGAGGAGATCGAGTGGTTGCTGGTGGACCCGGCCTACGGTCTGCGGGCATTGGAGCAGTGCGAGACCGCGCGCTGGATGCCGTTCATCCGTGGCTCGGCCCCCCGGGAGTATTCCCCCTGCGGGATGATGCCATAGCCCCGTTCGCCGGCGGACAGGCTCCCACAGGGACTCAATAAGCCATCTTTTGGTCAGTCGATGGCGGCCGGCAGTTGCATGGTCACGCAATGCAGACTGCCGAACTGATGGATCAGGGGGCGGCAGTCGATGCCCACGATCTCCCGCTCCGGGAAGGCTTCCGCCAGGCGGGTGAGGGACACCGCATCGGTTGGATCCCCATAGGTCGGCACCAGCACCGCCCCGTTGATGATCAGGAAATTGGCATGGGTCGCCGGCAGTCGCCGCCCTTCCTCGTCATGAATCGGGGCCGGCAGGGGCAGGGGGATCAGCCGATAGGGCTTGCCCTCCGGGGTTCTGAAGGCCTCCAGCTCCGTCGTCATCGCCGCCAGGGGGGCATGGTGGGGATCTTCGGGGTCATCGCAGACCACATGGGCAATGGTGTCGGGGCTGCACAGCCGTGCCAGGGTGTCCACATGGCTATCGGTATCATCCCCCGCCAGATGACCTTCGCTCAGCCACAGTATCCGCTCCACGCCCAGTTCCCGCCGCAGCACGGCCTCGATGCCGGCTTCGTCCAGATCGGGATTGCGGGTGGGCGTCAGCAGGCACTGGCGGGTGGTGAGCAGGGTGCCCAGACCATCCGACTCGATGGAACCGCCTTCCAGCACGAAGTCCACCGGGGTCAGGGGCAGATTGCCGAAGGCTCCCTGTTGGTGCAGTCGACGGGTGACGGCGTTGTCCGCCTCCGCCGGGTACTTGCCGCCCCAGCCGTTGAAGGTGAAGTCCAGCATCAACGGGGCGCCGTCGGCCAGCACGGTGATCGGGCCATGATCCCGCGCCCAGGTATCGTTGGCGGGCGCCAGCCCGGTGATCACCCGGGTCATGTCCACGCCCGCCTCGGTCAGACGCCGACAGACATGGGCCTCGTGGGTCTCATCCTGACAGGTGACCACCAGGCCCTGGCGCAGGGTGACTTCATGGGCGATCCGGCAGAAGACCGTTTCGGCTTCCTCCATGATCGGTGCCCAGTCGGTGTCTTCATGGGGCCAGGTGAGCATCACGGCGCTCTGAGGCGCCCACTCGGGGAGCAGGGTGCGGGACATGGACGTATCTTCGGGGGTTATGCGGGGATCAGGGATGCGGGGCTCGGCTGCCGCGCACCACGGTGTGAATCACGTAACGGCCTTCGAAAACCACGGAAAAGTCGTGGTAGTCCCAACGGGTGATGGGAGGCCGGCCCACCGTGGGATGACGGACTTCGGGTTCGCCATGGCGATGGAGTACCGTGTTCTTGTGCATGCCACGAACGGGCTGTTCCGGTTGCTGTACCACCCGGGGGGTGCCGTCGGGCATGACGAGGATGTCGGCGGTCGCGGTGGATACCATGAACAGGGCCCCGGCAAGGACTGCACAGAAGGCGGGCATTCTTGGCATCATGGTCTCCGGACTGGCTTGATGTGTCTGAATATAGCACCGCACCCAGGGTGAGGAAATACTGCCCGTTCCCGCCCGTTCCACCATGGAGACCCTTCGTCCGATGATCTTTTCCCAGCCCCTGGCTTCCGGCATCCTGCAGCGGCGTTACAAGCGTTTTCTGGCCGATGTGCTTATGGACGACGGCGAGACGATCACCGCCCATTGCCCCAATACCGGTTCCATGCTGGGCTGCATGACGCCGGGGTCCCGGGTCTGGCTCAGCCGTTCCGAGGATCCGAAGCGGAAATACCCCCATACCTGGGAACTGGTGGAGGCCGACGGGGCCATTGTGGGCATCCATACCGGTCGCGCCAATACGCTGGTGGAGGAGGCGATCCGTGCCGGCAGGGTGCCGGAGTTGGCACACTTCACCGGCCTGAGACGGGAGGTGAAGTACGGTCTGCACAACAGCCGCATCGATCTGTTGCTGGATCTGGACGGCGTGGACTGCTACGTGGAAGTGAAGAACGTGACGGCGGCCGTACAGGAGGGGGGCGTGGCCCTGTTTCCCGATGCCGTATCCAGTCGTGGCAGCAAGCACCTGCGGGAGCTGATCGCCATGGTGGAGGCGGGGCATCGGGCAGCCCTGATCTTCTGCGTCCAGCGAGAGGATGTCCACGGTGTCCGTCCGGCGGATGCCATCGATCCGGAATACGGGATCTGGCTGCGCCGGGCCCATGCGGCCGGGGTGGAGGTGCTGGCACTGGGTGCCCGGGTCTCGCCTTGCGGGATTGAACTCATGCGTCCTCTGCCGGTGGACCTGTCGGCCCACATATGAATTCACCTTGGCCTGTGATTTAATCCGCCCATGTTTCGACCCCTTGAGATCTTCGTCGGCCTTCGCTACACCCGTGCCAAGCGCCGCAACCACTTCATTTCCTTCATCTCCCTCATCTCCATGTTGGGGATTGCGCTGGGCGTCACCGCGCTGATCACGGTGCTCTCGGTGATGAACGGGTTTGAAACGGAACTGCGGGAACGCATCCTGGGCATGGCGTCCCACGCCACCATTGCCGAATTCGATGGCCGCCTGCGCCACTGGCCCGAGGTGATGGCCCAGGTGGAAGGGGCCGACCGTGTCGTGGGCGTGGCGCCTTTCGTGGAGGCGGAAGGGATGTTTTCCAGCGGTCGGCAGGTCAGCGGGGCGATGATCCGCGGCGTGGTGCCCGATCTGGAGGCCCGTGTCTCCCAGGTGGGTGAACACATCATCCTCGGCAGCATGGATGGATTGCAGCCGGGACGCTTCGGCGTAGTGCTGGGACGGGAGTTGGCGCTGGCGCTGGGCGTGGGCGTGGGCGACAAGGTGACGCTGATCACTCCCCAGGCGGCGGTGACCCCCGTGGGCGTGCTGCCGCGCATGCGTCGTCTGGACGTGGTGGGGGTGTTCGAGGTGGGCATGTTCGAATATGACCGCAGCAGTGCCTTCATCCATCTGGACGATGCCCAACAGATCTACCGGATGGATGATGCCGTCACCGGCCTGCGCCTGAAGCTGGATGACATGATGCGGGCACCGCTGATCGCACGGCAGGTAGCGTCGGAGCTGGAGGGGCGCTTCTGGGTCAATGACTGGACCCGCCAGCACGCCAACTTCTTCCGCGCCGTACAGACGGAAAAGACCGTCATGTTCATCATCCTGTCCCTGATCGTGGCGGTGGCGGCCTTCAACATCGTCTCCACCCTGGTGATGGTGGTGATCGACAAGCAGTCGGATATCGCCATCCTGCGTACCCTGGGGATGACGCCGTTCTCGGTGATGCTGGTCTTCATGGTCCAGGGGACGCTGATCGGCGTGGTCGGCGCGGTGCTCGGGGTGATCGGCGGAGTCACGCTGGCCCTGAACGTGGAAACCATCGTCCCCGCCATCGAATCCCTGCTGGGCCTGAAGTTCCTGTCGCCGGATGTGTACTACATCTCCGACCTGCCGTCCGACCTGAAGCTGCACGATGTCACGCGGGTGGGCCTGCTGGCCTTTGGTCTGACGGTGATCGCCACCCTGTATCCGGCCTGGCGGGCCTCCCGCACCCAGCCGGCCGATGCCCTTCGATACGAGTAGCGGGAGAACGTTCATGGTGGATTGGCAGATCGATACCCGAGGCCCGGTGATCCAGTGCCGGGGTCTTGGCAAGACCTTCGATGAAGGCGGACTCAAGGTGGATGTCCTGAGCGCCATCGACCTGGAGGTGCAGCCGGGGGAGAAAGTGGCCATCGTCGGTGCTTCGGGCAGCGGCAAGAGTACTCTGCTGCACCTCCTGGGAGGGTTGGATCTGCCCACCCAGGGCACGGTGAGCATCTGTGGCCAGGACGTGGCCCGCCTTTCCGACGCCAGACGCGGCAAACTGCGCAATCGGCATCTGGGGTTCATTTATCAGTTTCATCATCTGTTGCCGGAATTCACGGCGCTGGAAAACGTGGCCATGCCGCTGCTGATCCGTGGTGAGAATCCGGGGGTGGCGGCGGACCGTGCCCGCAGCCTGCTGGAGTGGGTAGGGTTGACCAACCGCGTGGCCCACAAGCCGGGTGAACTCTCCGGCGGGGAGCGTCAGCGGGCCGCCATTGCTCGCGCCTTGATCACCGAGCCCCACGCGGTGCTGGCGGATGAACCCACCGGCAATCTGGATCGAGGGCGGGCGGAGGAGATCTTCCAGCTGATGCTGCGTCTGAATCGCCAGTTGCGCACCGCCTTTGTGGTGGTGACCCACGACATGCAACTGGCGGAGCGCATGGACCGGGTCATGATGCTGGAAGAAGGGCGGCTAAGGCCCCTTCGCCGGTCCTCCGCGGCGTCCGAGCCGGGGAAGGCGCCGCCGCTTGAGGTCCAGACGGCGCACGATGTGCAGTCGCCATAGCAACCGTATGGCGATGTACCCCGCCAGCCCGGCGACCACGCTCATCACCAGACTGCCCAGCAGCAGCGGTTTCCAGATCACCACCAGTTCCCCGGTGAACCAGGACAGGTTCAGTTCAAAGGAGAACCCCCGCCGCGGCTCGCCCATCAGGAAACGCCCGATGGTGTAGGCGACGTAGTAGATGGGGGCCATGGTGAGGGGGTTGCTGATCCAGACCAGCAGCACGGAAATAGGCAGATTCACCCGCACGATGATCGCCAGGGCAGCCGCGGTGAGCATCTGGGCCGGGATGGGCAGAAAAGCTACGAACAGGCCGACGCCGAACGCCCCGGCCACGGACCGTCGGTTCAGGTGCCACAGGTTGGGATCGTTGAGTACCGCGCCGAAGAAGCGCAGGGATTCATGCTCCCGTACTTTGTGGTAGGTTGGAAACAGGCTCTTGATGAGCTTTTTTGCCATGGATTCTTGCACGGTTCGGGGGGCCACGGTCCCGCGGCGGATACCTCGGGCGGGCCGCCCATTATGGATGCTTTTCCAGGGAGCGGAAGATGCAAAGCCAGGCCTTGGCGTTTCTTCTCGGGGTGGTGGCCCTCCACAGCCTTCCCCATCTGCCCACGCTTGCGTGGGTCGTTGTCTGCCTGGCCGTGCCCCTATTCTACAGATTCATGCCTTTAGCGCGATGGCCGGCCATCGCCCTGTTAGGCTTTTCATGGGCTTTGTTGCACACCCATCTGGTGGCCGGTCCGTGGCTGCCAGCGGGACTCTCCGGACAGGACATGACCCTGATCGGGGTGGTGGACTCCCTGCCGGAAGCACTGGACCGCGGGGTTCGCTTCGGTTTTCGGGTCGAAGGCCGGGCGGACGGCATGTACGACCCGGATGAGCGGCTGCCCCGACGGGTACGGGTGGCCTGGTACGGGCAGTCTCCCGACATGGTACCTGGGGAGCGCTGGCAGCTGACCCTGCGCCTGCGCCGGCCCACGGGGTTTCGCAATCCCGGTGGTTTCGATTATGAGGGCTGGCTGTTTCGCCAGGGTTACGGTGCCACCGCCTATGTGCGTGAGCCGGACTCGGCACTACGGCTCGGCATGGATGACCGCCCGATCCATCGGCTGCATCGCCTGCGGGCCGATCTGGTCGAGCGGATGGGGCAGGGGCTGGACGGGCGCCCCTACGCCGGGATCCTGCGGGCACTGGCGGTCGGGGACCGTTCCGGTATCGCGCCGGAGCAGTGGACCACCCTGATCGATACCGGCACCAATCACCTGATGGCCATCTCCGGCCTGCATGTGGGCTTGATGGCGGGGATGGGATACGGCTTGATGCTCTGGGGCTGGCGACGGGTGCCGGCGCTGGCACTGCGGCTGCCCGCCCAGCGGGCGGCGGTGATCGGGGCCTTGATCTGCGCCGCCGGTTATGCGGCCCTGGCCGGATTTGCCGTCCCCACCCAGCGGGCCCTGGCCATGCTGGTGGTGGCCCTGGGTGCCCTTTGGCTCGGGCGCGTGGCCCGGCCGGGCCGGACCCTGGCGCTGGCGCTGCTGGTGGTGCTGGGGCTGGACCCGCGTGCGGTGCTGGATGCCGGATTCTGGCTCTCCTTTGCCGCCGTGGGGGTGATCCTGTATGCCATGACGGGTCGATTGCAAAGACCCGGCGGGATCAGGGCGGTGCTGCGTATCCAGTGGGTGGCGGGGGTCGGGCTACTGCCCCTGACCCTGGTGATGTTCCAGCATGGCTCGCTGGTTTCCCCGCTGGCCAACCTGGTGGCCGTGCCCTGGGTCAGCGTGGTGGTCGTTCCCCTCACCCTGGGCGGTGTGTTGCTGGCCCCGCTGATCCCCTGGGCCGCCCAGTGGTGCTGGCTGGCGGCCCATCTGGCCGTCAGCCTCCTGTGGCCGCTGCTGGAGCACATGGGATCATGGCCCTGGTCCCTGTGGCGGGCGGCGCCCCCGTTCTGGACCCTGTGGCCGGCCCTGCTGGGGCTGGCCCTGATCCTGGCGCCCCGAGCCCTGCCTGCCCGCTGGCTGGGAGTGCTGTTGCTGCTGCCCATGCTCTGGCCGGCCAGGCCATCACTGCAGCCGGGGGAGTTCCGGCTCACCGTGCTGGACGTGGGGCAGGGGCTGGCCACGGTGGTGCAGACCCAGGACCATACCCTGGTCTACGATACGGGCCCGCGCTTCAGCCCAAGCTTTGATGCCGGATCGGCGGCGGTGGTGCCCTATCTGCGGCACGAGGGACGGGGGCGGGTGGATCGGTTGGTGGTCAGCCACGGCGACAACGATCATATCGGCGGCGCCCCGGCCATCCTGGACAGTCTTCGGGTGGGCGAGGTGCTGAGCCGGTCTCCGGAGCGGTTGCCCCATGCCCTGAGCCGGGAGTGTCTGCGGGGTGAGACCTGGCAATGGGACGGGGTGACGTTCCGCATGCTGCATCCACCGCCGGGCTGGGGGGATGACAACGAGTCTTCCTGTGTGCTCCATGTGAGCGGCCCCGGGGGGTCGGTGCTGTTGCCCGGGGATGTGGAGCGACTGGGAGAGGCCGTACTGGTGCGCGGTGAAGGGGAGGGACTGTCCGCGGACGTGCTGCTGTTGCCTCACCATGGTTCGCGCACGTCCTCGTCGGAGGCCCTGCTGGACCGGGTTTCACCCCGGCTGGCCCTGGTGAGCACCGGTTTTGAAAACCGCCTGGGGCATCCCCATGAAGAAACCCTGGAACGGCTTCGGGTCCGTGGCATTCCGCTGCTGGACCCCGCCCATGAAGGCGCCCTGCGGGTGGACTTTGTGCCGGGGGAGGGGGTCATCGTGCAGTCGGGGCATCGTCACGCGGCCCGCCGCCACTGGCACCGCTGAGGTTGTTTTGAATACGTCATTCCCGCGCAAGCGGGAATCCATTGATCGAATACAGGAACAAAAAGGTCACATCGATGATCACCAGCCTGAGCACCGGGATGATCCTGGGATTTTCCGCCGGCATGGCGCCGGGTCCTCTGCTGGCCCTGGTGATCTCCGAAACCCTGCAACATGGTGCCCGCGCCGGGATCAAGGTGGCCCTGGCGCCGGTACTGACGGATCTTCCCATCATTCTGCTGACCCTCTTCGTACTCAGCCGGCTTTCCGGACTGGATACCCTGCTGGGCCTGATCTCCCTGGGCGGCGGGGTGTTCCTGTGCTATCTGGCCTGGCAGGGACTGACGTTTTCCGGCAGCCCCATGGGGGCGGAGGCGGCGCTCCGGGAGCGGTCGCTGCAAAAGGCGGTGCTGGTCAATGTCCTGAGTCCCCATCCTTACCTGTTCTGGCTGACCGTGGGAGGCCCCCTGACGGTCAGGGCGCTGGAGCAGACCTGGTTTGCCGCGGCGGCCTTCATCGGCAGCTTTTATCTGCTGCTGGTGGGGGCCAAGATCGGCATCGCCGTGCTGGTGGGCCGATCAAGACGGTTGCTCTCCGGCAGACCCTACATCCACACCATGCGCGCCCTGGGCGGGATGCTGCTGGTGCTGGCCCTGCTGCTGCTCCACGAGGGCTGGGAACTGATCAGCGCCGCTTCATGATGCCGGTGTCGGCCGGTACTGCTGGCGAATCTGCTCGTGCCGGCGTTCGATCTCCTGGCGCAGTTCCCGGCGCATGGCGGCATTCTCGTAGCGGCGTCGCTCGGTCGGTGTTTCGATGTCAAGTGAAGGCACCCGGACCGGGCGCCCGTCCTCGTCTACCGCAACCATGGTGAAGTAGGAGGTCATGGCATGGCGGCTCTGGTGCTTGATGATGTCTTCGGCGATCACCCGGATGCCCACTTCCATGGAGGTCTTGCCGGTGTAATTGACCGAGGCCAGGCAGGTCACCAGCTCGCCGACTCTGAGCGGTTCGCGGAAAAAGACCTGGTCCACCGACAGGGTGACCACATAGTTATTGGAGTAACGGGCGGCGCAGGCATAGGCTACCTGGTCCAATAGCCGGAGCGTGGCGCCGCCATGGACATGCCCGGAAAAGTTGGCCATGTCCGGGGTCATCAGCACGCTCATGGTGAGGGTCTTCTGCTGTTTTTCCATTTTTCCTTCAAGCCCCTGTTTCAAGTATCATGCCCTCCAGTCGAATCAACCCGGAGTGACGCAAGACGTGTTTGAACTGGTCAAGGCCGGTGGCTGGCTGATGCTGCCCATCATCGCATGTTCGGTGATTACGCTCGCCATCGTGATCGAACGCTTCTGGACCTTGCGCCGCCGTAGGGTCGTCCCACCCCAGCTGGTGGTGCAGATCTGGCAATGGATTCAGGCCGGTGAACTGGATGATGCCCGTATCCGTGTTTTGCGGGAAAGTTCTCCCCTGGGGCGAATCCTGGCCACCGGGCTGGTGAATCGGCGCAGTTCCCGGGAGGTCATGAAGGAAACCATCGAGGAAACCGGCCGTCGCGTGGCCCATGAGCTGGAACGCTTTCTCAATACCCTGGGCACCATTGCCGCCATCACCCCCCTGCTGGGACTGCTGGGTACCGTCGTCGGCATGATACAGGTGTTTTCCGTCATCACGGCAGTGGGCGTGGGCAGCCCCGGCGAGCTGGCCGCCGGTATCTCCCAGGCCCTGATCACCACGGCGGCGGGGATCTCCGTGGCCATTCCCGCCATGATCTTTCACCGCTATTTCCGCGGCCGGGTGGACGAGCTGGTGCTGGACATGGAGCAAGAGGCCATCAAGCTGGTGGAAGTGCTCAAGGGTGAACGGGTGGCCGCCCCCGGGGTGAAGCCGTCTTGAATTTCCGTCGTCGACAGACCGAGGAGATCGGGGTCAATCTCACGCCCTTGATCGACGTGGTGTTCCTGCTGCTGATTTTCTTCATGGTGTCCACCACCTTTGACCGTCATTCCGTGCTGCAGCTGGAACTGCCCCGGGCCGACTCCCTGGAGCAGGAGAGTCCGCCCCGTGCCCTGGATCTGGTGATCAATGCCCAGGGACGCTATTTCCTCGACGGCGCCGAGCTGATCAATACCCGCCCCGAGACCCTGCGGGCGGCACTGACGGAGTTCCTTGGCGGTCGGGAGGACATTCCCCTGGTGATCCGGGCCGATGCCCGCACCCCGCACCAGTCCGTGGTCACCGCCATGGACGTGGCCGGGCGCCTCGGCGTGTCCCGCCTGTCCATCGCCACCTTGGGCGGTGAGCCGGAATGAGACGCCCTTCATCACTTCCAGGACAGACCCAGTATCAGATCCCCGGCGTGGAGGTCTATCGCCGGCTGCTGTCCCATTCCCTGAAATACTGGCCCTACCTGCTGATGGCCCTGGTGGCCATGCTCATCACCGCCGCCACCGAGACCGGCTTTGCCGCCCTCATGCGGCCCCTGATGGACGGCAGTTTCGTGGACCGGGACCCGGATGCCATCCGCTGGATTCCTCTGGCCATCATCGGCATCTTCTTCATCCGCGGCGTGGCGGAATTCCTGTCCAACTACACCATGAAGTGGGTGGGGCGGCAGGTGGTGAAGGAACTGCGCGGGCGCATGTTCCGGCATCTGTTGCAGATGCCCGTGTCCTATTTCGACCGCAATGCCGGCGGTCAGCTCATCTCCCGTCTGACCTACAATGTGGAGCAGGTGGCGGCGGCCTCCACCGACAGCATCACCATCCTGATCCGGGATACGGTCACGGTCCTGGGTCTGCTCGGGTGGATGCTGTACCTGAACTGGAAGCTCACCCTGGCGGTACTCATCGTGGCCCCGGCGGTGGCCTTTGCGGTGGACCGGGTGACCCGCCGGTTCCGCAAGATCAGCCGTCGCATCCAGGCCTCCATGGGGGATGTGACCCACGTGGCGGGCGAGGTGATGGACGGCAACCGGGTGGTCAAGATTTTCGGCGGTGAGGACTACGAACAGTCCCGCTTCGACGAGATCAACGAACGCAACCGTCGCCTGCACATGAAGATGGTGGCCACCCAGGCCAGCAATCTGCCCATCATCCAGTTCTTCGTCGCCATCGCCCTGGCCCTGATCGTGTGGATCGCCACCCACGAATCCCTGCTCCAGGATGTGTCGGTGGGGACCTTCGTGTCCTTCATCACCGCCATGCTGCTCCTGCTGACACCCATTCGCCGCCTGGTGAACGTCAACGCCATGCTGCAGAAGGGCATCGCCGCCGGACAGAACATCTTCGGTCTGCTGGATGAGCCCCTGGAGCGGGACCAGGGCACCCTGTCCCTGGATCGGGCCAGGGGCGAGATCCGGCTGCGGGGCGTGAGCTTCAGCTACGATGCCGCCAAGGGGGATGTGCTGCGGCAGATCGACCTTGACGTGGCCCCGGGAGAAACCGTGGCCCTGGTGGGCCGTTCCGGCAGCGGCAAGACCACCCTGGTCAATCTGCTGCCCCGCTTCTATGAACCCCAGCGGGGCGAGGTGCTGCTGGACGGGGTGGACATTCGCCGGTACCGCCTGGCGGATCTGCGTCGCCAGATCGCCTATGTGGGGCAGCACGTGACCCTGTTCAACGACACCATCGCCAACAACATCGCCTACGGCAGCCAGGTGGACCCCTCCGATGAACGCCGGATCCTGGAAGCGGCGGAGGCGGCCCAGGCCATGGAGTTCATCCGTCGTCTGCCCGAAGGACTCAACACCCTGGTGGGGGATAACGGGGTCCTGCTCTCCGGTGGTCAGCGTCAGCGCCTGGCCATCGCCCGGGCCCTGCTCAAGGATGCCCCCATCCTGATCCTGGACGAGGCCACCTCGGCCCTGGACACGGAGGCTGAACGGCATATTCAGAAGGCGTTGGATCACCTGCTGCAAAATCGTACCACCCTGGTCATCGCCCACCGTCTGTCCACGGTGGAAAAGGCCGATCGCATCGTGGTGATGCAGGAAGGACGCATCCTGGAGACCGGTACCCATCGGGACCTGCTGGCCCGGGACGGCATGTATGCTCACCTGCATCGCCTGCAGTTCAATGACGACGGGATGGACCAGGCTTGATACAGGGGGCGTGCGGCCGGTGAAATCCCTGGATCAATACTGGAACGACCGTAACCCGGTCGCCCTGGCCCTCTATCCGCTGTCGCTGCTGTATACCGCCGTGGTCCTGCTCAACCGGGCCCGGCATCGTCACCGCAACCGCTATCGTCCCCGGCTGCCGGTGCGGGCGGTGATCGTGGTGGGCAACCTGACCGTGGGGGGGACCGGCAAGACCCCCATGGTGGTCTGGCTCTGTGGCCTGCTCAAGGACCACGGCTACCGGCCCGGCGTGGTCAGCCGGGGGTACGGGGGGCAGGCCCGGCACTGGCCCCAGCCGGTGACGCCGGAGAGCGATCCGGCTCAGGTGGGGGACGAGCCGGTGCTGATCGCCATCCGCGGTGGTTGTCCGGTCTACGTGGACCCGGATCGCAATCGGGCGGCGCGGGCGCTGCTGGCGGCCCACGACTGCGACATCATCGTCGCCGATGACGGCCTGCAGCACCATGCCCTGCGGCGGGATCTGGAGATCGTCATGGTGGATGGCCAAAGACGCTTCGGCAACGGTCTGTGCCTGCCGGCGGGTCCGTTGCGCGAGCCGCCGGGACGACTGGACGAGGTGGACTTCGTGGTGGTCAACGGTCCGCCCCGACCCGGGGAGCGGGCCATGCAGCTCACCGGCACCCTGGCCCTGTCGGTGCAACGGCCGGAACAGGTCATGGCCCTGGAGGCGCTGTGCGGCCGGCGGGTCCATGCCCTGGCGGGGATCGGGCACCCACCCCGTTTCTTCGACATGCTCACGGCGGCCGGTCTGGAAGTGATTCCCCATGCTTTTCCGGATCATCATCCCTACACGGTGGATGAGATACGCTTTGACGACGGTCTTCCGGTACTGATGACCGAGAAGGATGCCGTAAAATGCCGGGGCATGGCCGGCCCCGAACACTGGTTCGTACCCGTCAGCGCCGTGCCCGAGCCGGCCCTGGCATCGGCAATACTGCGCGCGGTCCAGGCCCTGGACCGCCTTCACAGCTTGAGGTAATGGAACGATGGACAAACGCTTGCTCGATATTCTGGTCTGCCCGGTCACCAAGGGTCCCCTGATCCATGACAAGGAACGGAGCGAACTCGTCTCCCGCGGCGCCCGGCTGGCCTATCCCATCCGTGACGACATTCCGGTGATGCTGGAAGACGAGGCCCGCCGGCTGACGGAAGAGGAACTATCGAAGTGGAAGGACAAGTGATCCGTCGGGGATCATCCATGGTTGCAGTCACGGAGAGGTACTGAATGTCCTTCAAGGTGGTCATCCCGGCCCGTTACGGTTCCACGCGCCTGCCCGGCAAGCCCCTGGTGGACCTGGCGGGCAAGCCCATGGTGCAACATGTCTGGGAGCGGGCCCAGGCCAGCGGAGCCGAGGACGTGGTCCTGGCCACGGACGATGCCAGGATCGAGGCGGCCGCCCGGGCCTTCGGCGCCCGGGTCTGCCTGACCTCGGTGCATCACGCCTCCGGCAGCGACCGAATCGCGGAGGTGGCGGCGCGAATGGACTGGCCGGACGATGCCATCGTGGTGAACCTGCAGGGGGACGAGCCCCTGACTCCGCCCTGCATCGTGCGCCAGGTGGCGGAGAATCTGGCCGCCCGTCCGGAAGCCATGATCGCCACCTTGTGCACCCCCATCACCCGGGCTGCCCAACTGTATGATCCTCACACGGTCAAGGTGGTGCGGGATGCCCGGGATTTCGCCCTCTATTTCAGCCGTGCCCCGATTCCCTGGGAACGGGATGCCCTGGATATGGAAGTGTCACCGGCCCTGCAGGTCTGCAAGCGCCACATCGGCCTCTACGCCTACCGGGTGGGGTATCTGAAGCGCTTCACCTGCATGGAGAGCTGTGCCCTGGAACGGCTTGAGAGCCTGGAGCAGTTGCGGGCCCTCTATCATGGCGCCAGGATCCATGTGGACGTGGCCCTGGAAACCCCGCCGGCGGGGGTGGACACCCAGGAGGACGTGGAGCGGGTCACCCTGGTGCTGCGGCAGGCCTAGCCGGCGGTCGGGGAGGGTGCCCGCAGACGTCGGGCACGCCACCACCGCGCCAACAGTCCATGGCGGGGTGCCAGCAGCAGGGTGATCAGGAACAGTGCCGCCGCCACCAGCACGATGGCGCCCCCCGATGCCACGTCCAGCCGGAAGGACAGGTAAAGTCCCACCACCGATGCGGTCACGCCGACGGCCACCGACAGCATCATCATGGTGGTCAGCCGTTCCGTCAGCAGGTGGGCGGTGGCCCCCGGCGTGATGAGCATGGCCACCACCAGGATGATTCCCACCGTTTCCAGGCTGGCGACGATGGTCAGGGTCAGCAGCAGGATCAACCCGTAATGGATCAGCCCGGTGTTGAAGCCCAGGGCCTGGGCCTGCATGGGGTCGAAGGTGTACAGCAGCAGCGGCCGGTAGAAGGCCCATACCGCCAGCAATGCCAGCAGTCCCGCGAACAGAGTCAGCAGCAGGGCCGGGTACTGGACGCCCAACACGTTGCCGAACAGGATGTGCATGAGGTGGGTGTTGGTGGCGATCTTGCCGATGATGACCACGCCCAGGGCAAAGGCCGCCGTGAACATGAGCCCCATGGCGGCATCCGCCTTGAGCCGGGTGTGTCTCTCCAGGGCGCCGATGCCCACCGAGGTGAGGGCGCCGGCGATGAAGGCGCCGATGAAAAAGGGCCAGCCCAGCAGATAGGCAATGGCCACGCCGGGCAGGACCGCATGGGAGATGGCATCTCCCAGCAGCGACCAGCGCTTGAGCACCACAAAGCAGGACAGCAGGCCGCAGATGGCGCCCACCAGGATGGCGGTGAGCAGGGCCCGCTGCATGAAGCTGTAACTGAAGGGTTCCGCCAGGGCATCGGGTAGCAGGCTCACCCCCAGCATCAGTACCCACAGCAGGGCGTCGATCAGCCCGATGCCCAGGGATTCCAGGATCTCCATCATGGAAAGGCCTCCAGGGGTGGGTCGCGCCGGGCCACCGGGCGCCATCCGGCCACCGCCGTGCGTGCCAGCATCTCGTCCACCAGCATGTTGTCGGGCGCACCCATGCCCACGATGGTGCGATTGATCAGCAGTACCTGATCGGCATAGCGTCTGGCACTGTCCATGTCATGGGTGACCATCACCACCGTGCGGCCGGCGGCCCGCTGCCGGGCCAGCAGGTCCAGGATCAGCCGTTCACTGGCGGCATCCACCCCGGCCAGGGGCTCATCCAGCAGCAGCAGCCGGGCTTCCTGAGCCAGGGCCCGGGCCAGCAGCACGCGCTTTTTCTGTCCCCCGGAGAGGGCGCCGATGGGGCGGCTGGCGAAATCCCGCATGTTCACCGCCTCAAGGCACCGGTGCACCACGTCCCAGTGACGGGATTCGGCCCAGCGGGGCGGCAGCAGCCGGCGCCACCAGGGATCTGTGCGCATGTGGCCGAAACGTCCCGTCAGCACCGTGTCCTGTACTGAAATGGGGAAGTCCCATTCCACCGCTTCCTGCTGGGCCATGTAGGCGATATGCCCCAGGCGGCGCTGCCGGGCCGGGTCCTCTCCGTGCACCGTGACCTCCCCGCGCAGCGGTTTCATCACCCCCAGCAGGATGCGGAACAGGGTGGACTTGCCGGCACCATTGGGGCCGATGATGGCGGTCCACTTGCCCGCGGGCAGGGCGATGTCCACATCCTCCAGCACGGGCTGGCCGTCATAGGCGGCGCTCAGGCGCTTCACCTCGACGGCCATGGGTTTGGGTGTCAGTCTCAGGACCACGTCGGGTTTCCTCATGGTGTGCCCAGATGCCGGCGCAGCAAGGCGGCATTATGGCGCATCATGGCGGCATAATCCTCGGCACCGCTACCGGGTTCTCCCAGGGAGTCCACATAGAGCGGTCCGGCCACGGCCACGCCGGTGTCGGCGGCCACGCTACGCACATGCCGGTCCGAAATCGTGCTTTCCCAGAACAGGGTCCGGGGCCGGCTTTCGCGGACCCGATCCACGATGCGCATGATTTGTCTGGGGGAGCCCTCGGTTTCCGCATTGGTCCCCCAGACCCCGTCATGCTCGAAACCATAGGCGGCGGCAAAGTAGACGAAGGCGGCCTCGCTGGTGATCAGCAGGCGCTGATCCGGGGGGATGTCGGCCAGGGTCTGCTTGAGTTCTTCATGCAGGGTCAGCAGGCGTTGTTCCAGCCGGTTGGCCCGTTGCTGGAAATCCCGGGCCCGCTCCGGCCACTCTCCGGCCAGGGCGGCGGCGATGGCATGGCCGTAGGCGGCTGCCGCCCGCGGGTCCATCCACAGGTGGGGATCGGGCACGCCCGCAAATTCACCGGTGATGATGGGCCGGGTCTCGAATCCGGAGGCTTCGGCGACAGCGATCACGGGAGTCCGGTTGCGCACGGTGCCTTTCACCTGAGGCATCCACTGTTCCAGATCCAAACCGTTGTAGAAGACGATATCCGCCCGTTCCAGGCTCATGAAGTTGCGTGGCGTGAGTTCCCAGTCGTGGACCTCGGCGCCCACCGGGGTCAGCACGTCAACGGTGATGTCTTCACCGGCGACTTCCCTGACCAGGTCGCCCAGTATGGAAAAGGTGGCCACCACCCGGCCCTCCCGTGCCCCGACGGGGGCGGTCCAGGTGATCAGAAGTACGAGTAGGGTGAGCAGGCTGGCGCGGAACATGGGGCAATCCTTTTGGGTGGCTTGGCTTTATGATAATTGGACTTATTCCAGATTATAAGTTCCACGTTGTTCTCCTTTGGTCGCTCTAATGCCCCTTTGTCACTCCCACGAAAGCGGGAGCCCAGGGGTTTTCGGGTTCGCTCCTGGATTCCCGCCTGCGCGGGAATGACACCTGGGTGAGGGGGGCTTATCATTTTTCCGCCTGTCTGATCTAGAATCGCCCCCCATGAATCATTCCCCTATGGCTCGCCACTTCGATGTGGTCATTATCGGCGCCGGTGCCTCCGGGCTCATGTGCGCCGCCGTCGCCGGCGCCCGCGGCCGCCGAGTGCTGGTGCTGGACCATGCCAACAAGGTGGGCAAGAAGATCCTCATGTCCGGCGGCGGGCGCTGCAACTTCACCAATCGTTATGTGGGACCGGATAACTATCTGTGCCGTAACCCCCATTTCGTCAAATCCGCCCTGAGCCGCTATACCCCGGCCGACTTCATTGATCTGGTGGAGCGTCACGGCATCGCCTATCACGAGCGCAGCCACGGCCAGCTGTTCTGCGACCATTCCGCCAAGGATATTCTCCGCATGCTGCTGGATGAATGCCGGGCCGGCGGTGTGCGTATCGAGACCCGCAGTCCGGTCAGCGACCTGCGGATCGGCGAACCCCATCAATTGTTCTGCCCCCAGGGGCCGGTGAGCTGCGAGTCCCTGGTGATCGCCACCGGCGGATGTTCCATCCCCACCCTTGGGGCCACCGATTTCGGCATGGCGCTGGCGCGCGCTCTGGGCATGACGGTGCATCCGCCCCGGCCCGCCCTGGTGCCCCTGACCCTGTCCGGACGCACCCTGGAACGGGTGCGCGATCTCTCCGGCATCGCCCTGGAGGCGCGGGTGACCGTGGCGGGCCACGGCTTCAAGGAAAATCTCCTGTTCACCCACCGCGGACTCAGTGGTCCCGCCGTGCTGCAAGCTTCTTCCTACTGGGAACCGGGTCTGCCGGTGGAGATCAATCTGTTGCCGGAGCTGGATCTGGCCGCCCATCTTCAA
The DNA here is from genome assembly GCF_000225005.1 of Ectothiorhodospira sp. PHS-1. Classification (NCBI taxonomy): domain Bacteria; kingdom Pseudomonadati; phylum Pseudomonadota; class Gammaproteobacteria; order Chromatiales; family Ectothiorhodospiraceae; genus Ectothiorhodospira; species Ectothiorhodospira sp. PHS-1. The sequence continues at coordinate 45,720 of NZ_AGBG01000024.1, forward strand.
CGTCTGCGTCGGGAGCGACCCAAAATGGCCCTCAAGACCTGGCTGGGGCAGCATCTGACCCGGCGGGTGGCCCAGCGCTGGTGCGAGTGCTGGGTGGAGGACAAGACGCTGGAGCAACTCACCACCGGGGATATCGAGGCGGTGGAGGCCGCCTGCAAGCGCTGGACCGTGTGGCCCTCCGGCACGGAGGGCTACCGGACCGCGGAGGTGACCGTGGGCGGGGTCGACACGGAGGCCCTGTCGTCGAAGACCATGGCCTGCCGGGATCGGCCGGGGTTGTATTTCATCGGCGAGGTGATGGACGTGACGGGGCATCTGGGCGGCTACAACTTTCAGTGGGCCTGGTCATCGGGCCACGCGGCGGGGCAGTGCGTGTAAGGCGTGCCCGGCGCCGTTACCACATCAGGTCGTCCGGCACCTCATACCCGGCGTAGGGGTCATCCTCGTCCTTCTGCGTTTTTTGCGCCGGCTCGTTGAGCAGCACCAGCCGCGAGGCATCCCGTTCGCGGATCTTTTCCGCCGCGTCCCTGGGTACGATGTCGTAGTGTTCATCATCCAGGGTGACGATGCCCAGGCGGCCGTTGCCCAGTCGGTCCCGCTGTTCCCGGGTCACCAGGATGCGCCGGACGGTGGTGCCGTGCTGGAAGTGGTAGGGCAGTTCCGCGCCTTCCCGGGACTGCCGATGGGTGTCCACCAGCTGACGGACCTGGGCTTCCAGGGCGCGGCGCTCGGCCGCTTCCTTTTGCCGACGATTCAGTTCCCGGGATCTTTCCGCTTCAAGGCGACGGGCCTCTTCCGCCGCCTTCAGTGCCGGGTCCGGGGGGGGGCTGCCTGTTGGCCGGCCTTGCCCTTGCGCTTGCGGGCCTCGTCGTGCCGCACCTTCTTGACACGCTTCTCGTCCACCAGCCCCGCTTTGAGGAGCTGTTCTTGAAAGGGGTTGGCCATGGCAATTCCGGGATTTGGGCGATGGGAGTGGGTGGATTATTCTACCCGCTCATGTCTTAAAGTGCAGATGCACAGGCCCACTTCATGAACAAACACCTGTTCTCCCCCCGTCGTCGTCTTTTTCTTCTCTCCGCCGGCGCCTTGCTGGTATCCGGCTGTGCCGGCATGCGGCCCGGCTACGAGACGCCGTCCCTGCTGCTGGACTCCTTCCGGACCCTGCCTTCCGATTCCCTCTCGCCCCGGTTTCTCATCGGGCTGCGGGTGGTCAATCCCAATCCGACGCCGCTGCCCCTGCGGGGCATGAGCTACCACGTGGAGCTGGAGGGGCGGCGGCTGATTACCGGCGTGGCCAGTGACCTGAAGACGGTGCCCGCCTACGGGGAGCAGCTCATCGAGGTGCAGGCGGGGATCGATCTCATCAATGGGCTGCGGTTGTTCAATGACCTGCTCGGCCAGACCCAGCGTGATACCTTCCGTTACACCCTGAAGGCCCGGATGGACACGGGGGGACTGAGCCGGTTCCTGACCCTGGAGGAGGCGGGGGAGATCTCGCTGGCGGGGATACGGCGGTGATGCGCATCCCCGCCGGCGAGAGGGCGGATCAGGGGAACAGGCGACCCTGGTCCGCCTGCCGGCGCCGATAATCCAGTCGCTGGCGGAACCGGTCCCGGTACACCTTCGCCAGCGGCGCCAGCTCGGCCAGGGCCTGGAGGCCGGCATTGTCGGCCTCGGTGTCCATGTGGACCACCCAGACCCGGGCAACACTCACCCGGGCGGGATGGGGCTCGATGCGTTCCAGTGGTGCATTCGGCGCCACCCATCCCGGCTCCAGGGTGCGGTAGAGCCAGCCGATGGCGCCGCTGTGGGACATGCGCCGGCTCAGTCTCGGTGCTTCATGCCGGGCCTCCAGGGTGCTGCAGGGGGAGCGGGGTTGGCTCACCTGGATCACTGCCTCGCCCCAGCGAAAGCAGTCACCGATGCAGACCTCCCTTTCCGACAGGCCTTCGGTGCTGAGATTCTCGCCGAAGGCGCCCGGCGCCAGTTCACCCTCCAGAAAAGGGTAGTGCCGGATCCACAGGGCATAGTGCTGGGCCGGGTAGTGACACACGGTCCGGTCGGGGCCGCCGTGATGCTGTACATTGACCACCCGATCCCCCTTGAACCCGTCCCGGTCCAGCCAGGTCGGGGTATCGGTCGCCTGCTTGTCCATGGCGGAAGGACGACCGCTGGCTTCCACGATCAGCGGTCGGTCCCGCAGGAAGGGACCCCGGGCGGGCCAGGTCTCGCTCATGCGTCGTTGCCCAGCTTGCCCAGACGGCCCGGTTCCAGGATTTCGATCCAGTAGCCGTCCGGGTCGGTGACGAAGGCCACGTCCTTGAGGGCCCCTTCCTCGGGCCGCTTGACGAAGGGAACCCGGTTTTCGTCCAGCCAGCGGACGGCGTCATCCAGGTCCGGCACGGCAAAACAGATGTGGCCGAATCCCCGGGGTTCTTCATTGCCGTCGTGGTAGCTGAAATCGGGCTGGTCTTCGGTACCCCAGTTGTGGGTCAGTTCCAGGATGCCGCGCTGGCTGAAGGTCCATCGGGTGCGTTCGTCCCGGTCTTCGGGAACGACTTCGTCCGGGGCCAGGCGGGCCAGGAAATAGAGGGAGAATTCCAGTTCGGGGAAGTCCAGCTTGCGCAGCAGACGCATGCCGAATACCCGGCTGTAGAAGTCCAGGGACCGTTCCGGCGCCTTGATGCGCAACATGCAGTGGTTGAGACGAAACCCCTCGGTCCGGGGCGCGGGAGCGGCCGTCATGCCGGGTTCATGCTCGGTATCAAAGGCCATGGGATGATGCTCCATCGTGATGGGTGAACAGTGTTGTCGACCACGGAACGGGCGCTGTGGTTTCAGGCCCGGGTGCCATGGCCGGACTCGACAAGTTCATGATGATCATACATAGTTTTATGAACTATCCAGCCCCGGATGCCGCCTGGAACCCAAGCAAGCATGGAAAACCCGCGTTTTTTGGATCTGCTCAAGAACCCTGTTTTTACCCTCTCCGCCACCCTGATCGCCATCCTGGCACTGACCGGTGCCCTGATACCGGAGCGTTTTGGTCACGTGGCCGGACGACTGTACATCTTCACCACCGAGCACTTCGGCTGGCTCTACCTCATTTCCGTTTTCTGCTTTGTCATCTTTCTGGTCGGTCTGGCTCTGAGTCGCTACGGCAACATCCGCCTGGGCCGGGAGGATGAGCGTCCCGAGTTTCGCTTCTACACCTGGGTCGGGATGCTGTTTTCCGCCGGATTCGGCATCGGTCTGGTGCT